>JABDGJ010000066.1 GCA_013286075.1 Chlamydiota bacterium | reverse complement strand
AGATAACCCATGGAATATATTTCTCTTCCCAATACTCCAATGAAAGCTTCTCGCATTGGGCTTGGCACTTGGTCAATTGGTGGGTCATTATGGGGAGGCTCTGATGAAAATGACTCGATTCAAACCATATTAAAGGCACTCCATCTAGGAATTAATCTCATTGATACTGCCCCAGCTTATGGAAATGGAGCTTCCGAAACAATTGTGGGAAAAGCACTTACACAATATGGAAAAAGGGAGAAAGTACTTCTCGCCACAAAATGTGGGCTTGTACAAGAAAATGGTAATACAGTGAGAAACACGGAAAAACAGTCCATTCTCAAAGAATGTGACCATTCATTGGCAAGACTCAAAACTGACTATATCGATATTTATCAAATACATTGGCCCGATCCCATAACGCCTATAGCAGAAACAGCAGAAGCTATGGTAGAGCTATTAAATAAAGGAAAGATTCGCGCGATTGGCGTCTGTAACTTTTCTCTCTCTCAAATGAAAGAATTTCGACAAATTGGACCTATTCATGTTTGCCAATCCCCTCATAATCTATTTGAAAATGAAATTGAAGGGGAAATTCTCCCTTACTGCAAAAAAGAAAAAATAGCGGTGTTTGGATATAGTTCTATTGCGAGAGGTCTTCTTTCTGGCAAAATGAGCCTCGAGACTCAATTTAAAGAAGGAGATCTTCGAAAAGGAATGGATCCAAAATTCCAAGAACCCCATTTCTCTGAGTATCTCCGGTGTGTGCAAGAACTTGATCGATGGGCTCAAAAAAAATTTGGAAAGAATGTGTTATCTCTAGCTATCCGTTGGTCATTAGACAAAGGAATTGCCGTTGCATTGTGGGGAGCTCGGAAACAAGAACAACTCAAAAATATAGAAGAAGTATTTGGATGGAAGCTAAATTCCACAGATTTTGCTGAAATTGATTCGATTATTGCACATTGTGTAAAACATCCAGCAGGGCTTGAATTTATGCAACCCCCTGTCCGAAAGAGAGTTAAATAATTTTACGACCATAACCCCTCTCGATATTGAAGGACTGAATTCGAATTGACTTGTGAAAGCCTCCAGTCATCACTATACTGAGTATAGTGAAGTTTATTTTGCGGAAAAGAAATCATTTTCATATGATGAGCCAAAAGATAACATGGGTAAATTGCGGCCTAGCCGGTTTTACTATTCTGTTTTTTTTGTTAGGAGTTTTTTATTGGATTAAGCGGCCAAACGAAATTACAGCTACGACCTGCGCAACGAAAGAATGTCAACTACCTAAAAATGCTTTTGCTCTCAATAAGGAATGCTATGATCGAATTGGAAAACCACTGCTCTCTCTTTCAACGGCTCCGCTTGAATTGCAGTTACCTGATTTAAGGCAATTACTACTATACTATGGAAAAAATGGAAGGCCCGATGCACAATCCGAAAACGCTTTGCTTCATTTTTCGTGGAATAATGGAAATAAAACAGTTGCTTCAATTCCTCCCAACGAAAAATTATACTTGATTTTCGATCGAAATAGTTCGCCGTCTCGTTATGCATTTAGTCCGTTTAATCAAAAAAGTTCTTTGTGGATCGAAGCAAAACCACAAGAAGGAGAGGCACTTGTTCAACTGACTCTCGAAAACGAAAAAGGAGAAAAAATTACTCATCCAGAAGCTGTTGCAAACTTTCGATTGCCTGAAAAAGAGTTTGTTCGTTTGACTGGCGGAAGCTGGGATCTGGGTCCTATCCGGGTAGATGGGACATTGTTTGCAAAGCAAAAAGCTAGGTGGGCAGGGGTGGATCGATTTTTAGAACACCATGGAGGAGGAGAATACGAATATACGGAAGGCCGCCAAAGAGTTGATTTTGGAGAAGGGGACGATATCTATTCGGTTTTCGTAAAACTAGGAGATTGTTTGACATGGGATCACCAAAGAAATCGTTGGAAAGTCATTCAACCGGGAAAAGAATCACAAGGTTCTCCTTTATTAGTATTAAAGAAAATAGAGGATAAAATTATCTCCTTTGAACTATGGGATATCGAAGGGAAGGGAAAACTTATTTTGAATATTTTAAAATCGAACGAGCCGTGGGTATTTCAAAATACTAAACTGCTCCAACAGATGTTTAAATTCATGGGAGCTCGCACAAGAAGTCAATACACATTTGAAATCAACCGAGAAAAAATGACAATATCTCCAAGCGACTGGTTGTTAATGACTTCAAAGGGGTGGAAAAAATTAGAAACGCCTGAAGAAATTGATCAATATGTAAATCGATTATTATTCGGAACATTATTTGTATTTGAAGGAGTTTCTCGAAAAAATGAACGGCAGTTCATCAATGGAATCATATACAGCCCCTCTCGAAATGATTTCCAAAAAGTAGAGATTTCCTTGCAAAACCAGGTAAAATCTCAACAAAGAGAAGAAATAGACGAAGATGAACAAGAAAACAAAGAAATGGATGATGCTATCAAAGAAAAAATTCGACATCCAACAATGCATATACCGAAGTGATTATACCGAAGTGGTCTCAAAATTTGGATTTTTGGCTGCGC
>JABDGJ010000065.1:494-2761 GCA_013286075.1 Chlamydiota bacterium | reverse complement strand
AATGTTACATTAATGCGAAAAGAACGTTTGATGATGGAGAATTTTCTGACAATGAGTTAAAACTGCTTAGCCTGATTGTCAGCTCATATGGGAATATGACAGCAACAAAACTTGTTGATTTGTGCCATCGTCCAAATACCTTGTGGTATCAAATCGCAAAAGAAAAAGGATTGCTCGAACTGTTTGAAACGGGTAAACTGAACACCAGTGATTTTGAAATTGAATTATCGGATTACATTAAGGACGACAAACTTAAATCTTCCATTTACGAAGAGCATAAGGAATTTCTGAATTTTTCAAAAAGATTTAAAGCATAACCTTTCCATGTATTCTCCGGGAAAGATTTTATACTTTGACCCGTTTTATTTCAAAAACGGGAATACAGCAAAACCCAAGTATTTTATTGTGTTGCATGTGGATGGGGGCAATACTTTATTAGCAAGCCTGCCAACAAGAAGCGATCATGTACCTTCCTTTCTGCCAATCAAGCATGGTTGCATTAATGCTGACGATGCAAATTTCAATTGCTACCATTTTGAAGCGGGAAAGCCCATTACAACAAATGATTTTGCTTTTGAAATGCCAACATTTGTTTATGGAAGTCAAGTCGATAACTACCAATTGGATTTATTGAAGGAAATTTATCAGGTTGAAGATGTAGAATACAAAGTTATTGGTACGCTCAAAAAAGATGAATTTGTAAATTTGATCGATTGCTTTTTGAACAGTGCATCAGTTAAGAGAAAGTTTAAGGCGATCCTTAGCAAGAGCCTTTAGTTTGTGCCAAGAAGTTTTTTGCAATCACGGACGCAAAAAAATCAATCATCAAGATAAAATCTTCCTTCGGTAGCTCGCCGGGGTTTCTCCAACTTTTGATTTAAAAAGCCTGTTAAATGCGGCTTCCGATTGGTAGCCTACCTTACTGGCTACCTCGCTGATATTTTCCTTGCTTTCTGCTAAAATTTCTTTGGCTTTTAACATGCGCCAGTTGGTCAAATAGCTTAATGGTGTTTCGCCTACCAGTCTTTTAAATTCTCTGCAATACAACGAACGGGACATGCCTGCAGTGGCAGCTAATTGATTTAATGTCCAGTCTTTGTCAGGAGAATCGTGCATGGATTTTAAAGAATTACTGATCCGGGTATCTTTTAGCGCCAGAAGAAATCCCTTTTTTATATCTGCTTGTTCTATATAAGCACGAATAATTAATACAAAAAGTATATCAACCAGACGTCCTAAAACTAATTTACTTCCTATTTTTTCGTTACTTATCTCTTCATTCATCATCACTGCAGCCTGTTGCAGCCACAAGTCCAATTCTTTAGTGGTATTACTTAAATGTATCACTTTAGGCAGAGACTTAATAAAAGGATGTTGTACAGATGGCGTAAACTCAAAATGCCCACCCATTAATATGGTCTCTTCCTCTTTCCCCTGAAATAAAGGCTTCCCACTATGATAAGCTTTACCGAATTGCGAAGCAGGCACACACGGAGTATTCGATTTTCCTGAGATGAGATGTTTAGAACCATGTGGAATACAAACAACATCGCCCACATTCATTTTTATACCCTTCTCACCAGGTACTCTCAAATAACAGGTGCCTTTTAAAAGCCTCCAAAACTGAGAGCGTGAATCCTGCTCCATTTCTATACCCCAGGGGGAAGTAAAGCTGAATTTCGGATAAACAACTGTTTTCAATTTGGCGCTCTCTAAAACACCACTCAATGCATCCATGGCTTAAATATGTACGTTTGAGCAAATATAATGGACTTATTGATACTAAGAGCACATTTTAAGGGTGTAGCTTTGCAGTAATAACTACAAACCTTTAAAAATAAATATGACAGCGAAAAAAATAAACAGCTAGTAATTGGATTTAATAAAGCGCATTGGCGTTCCAAGTGGAGAAGTTACCAAAGAATTCTTAGCGGTAAATTTTATAACTCAATTCACGCCTCTCCATGGACTCAATGATTAGGACTGATTAATAAACTAACAAGAAAAAAAATGAACGAAAGTATATTGATAACCGGAGCAAATATTGGACTTGGAAAAGAGACTGCCCGGCAGTTGTCCCTGAGACCAGAAACCAAAAAGGTAATTCTGTTCTGCAGAAATCAAGCGAAAGCCGAGGCAGCAAAAAAAGACCTGGAGGAGCAAACGAAGAAAAAGATCTTTGAAATTATTATCGGGGATGTGTCTGATGCGGATTCTGTAAGAAAAGCAGTTGAAAAAATAAAGGAACCCATTGATGCCCTAATTTT
>JABDGJ010000065.1:0-484 GCA_013286075.1 Chlamydiota bacterium | reverse complement strand
GTGGAATGGTTGGGAAAACGGCTGCGAGAATTACGCCTTCGGGTATGAATGATTTGGCTGCTACGAATATTTTAGGTCATGTAATCCTGGTGGATGAATTAATTAAACGGGACAAGTTAAAAAAAGCAGTTTTATACCCCAGTGCGGAAGCTGTACCGGGAGTGAAGATGCTCGGGATGAAACCGGTTGCAATGAGGACTTCTTCCGTAGAGGAGTTTGCAGCTGTTCTGGATGGATCCTATTTCGGTAATAAATTTGATGTCACTCAAGCATACGGATACGTTAAATATGTAGCAACCATGTGGATGTTATCCATGGCCAGAAAATATCCTGACCTCAAATTTGTTGTTGTGAGCCCCGGAAATACAAAAGGAACGCTGGCACCAGATAATCTTCCACCGGCAATGAAATTTATGTTGAAGAATTTTATGATGCCGGTTGTATTCCCATTGATCGGAGGAATGGTGCATGATCTGGAAGTAGG
>JABDGJ010000064.1 GCA_013286075.1 Chlamydiota bacterium | reverse complement strand
TACAACAAACGAAGCAGAACGACATTGTAAATTAAACCAGGTAGGACGAGTACATCTCGACAAGGATGTTGAAATCGGGGCCAATACCACGATTGACAGGGGTCGTCTGACAGATACAAAAATTGGAGAAGGGACAAAAATAGATAACCTAGTGCAGATTGGGCATGGAGTAAAAATTGGGGAACACAACATCATTGTCGCCCAATCAGGATTCGCAGGTTCTTCTTCGACTGGAAAAGGGGTAATCTTAGGAGGACAGGTAGGGGTTGCCGGCCATCTTCATATAAAAACTGGTACGAAGATAGCTGGAAAAAGTGGTGTTTTAAAAAATATAGGGCCAGGCGCTTATGGAGGATTTCCTGCCATTCCCTTGCAAGAATTTCAACGCAACCAAGTACTACTTCGCAACATCAAATCCTTTATAGATCAATTAAAAACAATACAAAAAAAATTCAAAGAGCTTCGCTTAATTGATTAATTTTTTGTTGTATGTCTTTGAATTTCTTTGTTTGTTCCTCATAAAAAGAGAAATATTTTTTATACATTATAATACCCACAGCCATTGCCAAAGAACCGCATACTGCTCCCGTACGAAAACTATATCGAGGGAATGACAATGAAAAAAAAGAAACCATAAGAATAATACACAAAGCAACCCGATACCATCTGATATCTGAGCGCCATTTTGTCCATTTCTTCTCGAATTTTCTTATTTTTGGATAGATAAGCTGGTAATTACTATCTGTCTGCGTAATCGCATCTTCTTTTTGTATTTTATTTAATAAATCTTCCGATACACCAGATTCAACTGTATTACCACAAAAAACATCTCGACAAACACTTCTAGTTTTTGTCCAAACAGAATGCAATTCTGTAAAAAGATCTCTCTTAAATACTTCTTCTATTTTTTCGTGTATATTTGTTTCAGAGAAGCTTCTTGTGAATAAGGGATAGGAAGGAGGACTCTCTATATTAGCATTTTCATTTTGAGAAGAAAATCCTAAAGAATAAAAATCACGGTAGAGCTGAAGACGCGATAAGGGAGTTGCAGGCTCCTCTTGGATCTCATTTTCTTCTTCAAAAATGAAAACTGACTGATTTTGCCCAGATTGCGTCACCAATACCATAAAAATCTCTTTCTTAATTGAGAAGCAAAAGAGAAGGGCTTTCTATTATTTTTTTGAGCGTTTGTAGGTAGAGTGCAGCACCAACCCCATCAATGACCCGATGATCAACAGAAAGGGTAAGATTCATGACTTTACCCACTACAATGGCTCCTTTGCGGACTACGGGAATTTCTTGTATTCCACTCACAGCTAAAATGGCAGCCTGAGGAGGATTGAGAATAGCTTGGAACTCTGTCACTCCAAACATTCCTAAATTAGAAACCGTAAAAGACCCCCCTTTGTATTCAAATGATTCTAGTTTTCCCTCTCGGGCTTTCTGTGCTAATATTTGAATTTCCGCCGAAATTTCACTCACATTTTTGTAATCCGCATGTCGGATAATGGGAGTTACTAATCCTCCTTCAATACTCACTGCAATAGCAATATCAATCGTTTTAAATTGCACAATGGTTTGATTGGTACTATTGTATCCAGAATTAATCGTGGGATGTTCGCGAAGAGCAAATGCACAGGCTTTCACAATAAAATCATTCATCGAAAATGAAATTCCTTCTTGTTTGAGCTGCTCTCGCATCTCTACGAGGGATTGCACATCGACAGCCTGCGTCACATAAAAATGGGGAATAAAAGATTTGGCTTCTTGCAATCGTTGGGCAATCACTTTTCGAAGAGGGGTAAGAGGTTGTTCTTCGTATGTACCTGGTGGTATAGACGGCATTTCCCTTCCTCTAAAACGAACGACCGATTTTTTTTGTCCCTTCTCTATATCGCGACTCATGATCCGCTCATTGGGACCCGTTCCTCGCACATTCGAAAGATCTAATCCCTTTTCTTTTGCTATTTTTTTAGCAAGGGGTGAAGCAAGAACTCGTTCTCCAATTTCTCTAGACACATATTCAAACGTATATTTTTCCAAAGGAGGTTCTGGCTGAAATTCGGGTTGTGAAATAGATGCTTTTTTCTTCGGTTGTGTTTCCTTTTTATTCTCCTGCTGGTCTCCCACAACTTGCGGTTCTTGTGCAATAGGTGTGGATACCATTACCCCTTCGGGGCGATAGTCTTGGATATTTTCTTTTGCGTCGATAGTAAACACCGCTACAGGTTGATTGACAATTGCTTCTTTTCCCTCCTGAATCAAAATCTGCCGTAGCCATCCCCCATCAAGAGCACTGTATTCCACTGTAGCTTTGTCGGTGGCCACTTCAAAAAGAACATCATCTGGTTTGACATATTCCCCTATTTTTTTGTGCCATTTCACAATAGTCCCTTCTTCCATTGTGGGAGAAAGCTTAGGCATAGTCAGAGTAAAAGGCATAGATTTTCCTCTTAAGGTTTGTCAATACACTTATAAACAGATTTTAGTATTCGGGATACGTTGGGAAGAGTTTCTTTTTCTAGTTCTTGAGAATAGGGCATTGGCGTTTCTAATTGACATACCCTCTCAATCCGAGAGTCAAGATATTCAAAGCAATGTTCCATAATCTGGAATCCTACTTCAGCAGCAATTCCGGTAAAAATATGCCCTTCTTCCACGATTACAGCCCGATTCGTTTTTTTGACAGAATGAACGATTGTGGCAATATCCAAAGGTTTAATGGTCCGAAGATCGATTAACTCTGCACGAATTCCCTGTTTTGCAAGC
>JABDGJ010000063.1 GCA_013286075.1 Chlamydiota bacterium | reverse complement strand
AAGGAAAATTCATCGTTACGAATGATCGAGGCTTACATACAAGACCATCTACGGAGCTCGTCAAATGCGCAACATCTTTTAAATCAAAGGTTTTTATCATCTATCAGAAACAATCAGTGAATGCAAAATCATTGCTCGGAATACTCATGCTAGCAGCAACAAAAGGAGCTCGAATCTCAATAGAAGCCGAAGGAGAAGATGCGGAAGAAGCAGTCCAATCGATTATAGCCTTAGCGAAGAACAATTTTTATATTAAATACTGACTTTAAAAAAAAGTTTACATACACTTCGCTATATACATCAATGGTCTTACTATGTTCTCCGAGTTAATCCAAGTATCTTTCGATAAAATTATGCAAACTCGCTCTTATACCGTCATTATTTTACTTGGGGAAAACAAAAAATTTGCCATCTATACTGAACCACATATTGGAAAATTCTTGCAATCTTTCTTAACAGATGCGACAAGCGTTCGCCCATTATCTCACGAGTTAATCGATAAAATTTTTGAGGGGTTAGATGTTCGAGTAAAACAAGTCATTATTTACGATGTGCAAGATACGATTTATTTTGCTCGTCTTTTTCGAGAACAAGATATATACGATCCAACCAGCGGTCGCAATATTCGACACATCATTGAGATCGATGCACGTCCAAGTGATTGTCTTACTTTAGCACTAATGAACAACTCTCCTGTCTATTGTACGAAAAAAGTACTAGAGGAAACAGTCGCTGTTGAGGAGTAAGAGGGTCTTTATAACGTTTGCGTCGTTCCATCTGATCTACCCACCACAACCTTTGCTCTTATATCAAAAAAAAGGCCCGTCTCTACGACACCCAGAATACTTTTCAAGGCATAGTGCTCTTTAGCCGGATCATGAATGGGAAAACCGAATTGAATATCGACAATATAATTTCCACTATCGGTAACATACAATTGCTGATTTCTATCTATTCGAAGAGTACAAGAAGAGTATGCAGCAGAAAGACGGTTAATCGTGCTGAGGTATAAAAAAGGAGAAATCTCCACAGGAACCGGATGTTTACCTAAATGCGTAACAAGTTTTGTTTCATCGACAATGACAATCATTTCCCCACTCGATTGCGCTGTAATTTTTTCTTTCCATAGAGCACCACCTGCTCCTTTAATCATTCTTTTTTTAGGGTCAATCTCATCAGCTCCATCTACTGTTACATCTAATTTTTCTATTTTGCTAGGGTCTTCTAAAGGAAGTTGAAGCGCTTTAGCCTGTCTTGCAGATTGTTCGGAAGTTGGTAGAGCCAGTTCCTAAACCTACAAGCATCTGATCTTGAATTAAAAAAGCTGCGGCTTCACCCGCAGCTTTTTTTGCGATATTCATACGCGTTTATTTACTCTTGGCTAAAAAGTTCTTCGCCTACATTTGTCTCTTGTCCTTGTACACTCATCACGGTATGGCTATGTCGGCTTACTTGTGTAAGGCTCTGGAAAGTGATGATAAAAGGACCTATACCTGGATTGGGTGATATCGATAAAACGGCAATATATACGTGAGAATGATGATTGCTACTTCCTCCACCACAACTAGAACACTCTTCGATATTTGCACTCGCAGAAGAACTTACAGAGCGAGTTACAATCTTGTAACGAACGGTTCCGGTTACGTTAAGTTCGTGTGTCAATCGCTTAATATCTGTGATAACTTCACTGGGAGGAATGACGTTATTAAAAGAAGGATCTGTTCCTATCCCACTAATGATTACTTGATATTCAGCTAAACTTTCTGATAGCGCTGGCAAAGCAGCATAAGAAACTTGAGCAAATGTGAGACATCCAAGCAATGAATAAATCATGGTTTTCATAATTTCACCTTGTGTTTATTGATTAATAATGACACGCAATGTCAAATAAAAGCTAATCGTGCAATTATCTTTTTGTATAAATAATAAACTATTTTTTTGTCAACCCATTCATAATCAATGTTTAAGAGTGTGCCTCCGCTTCATAATGGACTCTTATTTCATTATTACTGTCAAAAGACAGTGTCCAACACCAAGTGGGTCGTTGTATGAAGGACAATTTTTTTTCCCACCCCCCTTTTTGTAAGGGAATTAATTCTAAGCGGTGGTAAGAAGGGACTTCAAAAATATGCGTTCCTTCTATGACGACATTTTCAGCATAAAACTCTGCTCCTACATGAAGAATAATCGTCACTGATTCTTGTCGAACTGGATTGTTTTTCCAGTAATCACACATCGCAGAGCGGTCAATCCCAGAATTCCGAATGGTGATATTGCGTAAACCACAACGAGCCCCTTCACTATATTCTAAACAATTATTTTGCCCAAAAGTGCCCAGTGGAGGTTTCCCCTCTATGAGTAGACTTCCTTCCAAAAACAGATCTTGAATCATCACTTCTGCAAGTTCAATTTGGAGCTCCGCGCCATAGTGGAATCGTCCTCGTTGGATTTTTTGGCAAATAATGGTTTCCAATGGACCCAATGCAGGATGAAATAAGAAAATGAGAGGAGGTCCCATTTTGATATATTCTTCAATAGATACCCACTCGGGCAATTCATACCCACAGTTCTGCAAAAGCAGATAGTGATTATATAACAAATCAAAATATGCCTTTTCTGGAGTACCTGTAAAAGATTCTTTGGGATTATACCGTTTCTTTGTCGTGGAAATCGTTTTAGATCGTTTGTTATATACGATGAAAGTGCGAAGCATGTCTTGAATAACAGCCTGATCTGTGTTTCTCGAAATCGTATCTGTCATATAGTCTGCAATATTTTGCATCGTCGATTCTAAACGACCAGCTTGGATTACGACCTCTTTTCCTTCGGAATTTTTTATGTTTATAGCCAATTTCATGTTGATTAGCTGTCCTGGAATAGGATTCCGCTTCAACACCTCTTTTACTGCTAAGATATCTCCAAATAGAATATTTGTATTGGCTGGATAAAAAGAAAAACTCCCTTCGGGAGTTTCAGA
>JABDGJ010000062.1 GCA_013286075.1 Chlamydiota bacterium | reverse complement strand
GATTCATAGGTTGATGTGCCACTGCACTGAGGCTCAAAAACGGCTCACGCAGTGTCACAAGCAGCTTTTTGCCATCTAATTTCAAGTTCGAAAAGACGAAATTCAAAAGTTGCTGTTTTTCAGCCATTTTCGAACTCATGAAGAGCTCCCTCGTTGGCTTGGCCAAATCGAGCACTGTCATCACCGTGATCAAACAACTTTCATCGGCATCGATATGCCTATGCATCTCAAGGTTTATCGCTCTCTGCTGAGCTTTGTATTCCTCAATTTTCTTCTGGTAGATCTCTTTATCAATCCTCTCATCGAGATACGCTCCACCATACAAAAAATCGGATCAACTGCCAATGAAGTCTTCAGGCGACTTTATATTTCCAGTCGTCGAGCATCCGTAAAGGATTTTGCTAAATGGATCCGACAGCATTGGGGCATCGAGAACAAATGCCACTGGGTAGCTGATGTAATTTTCGAAGAGGATGATAATTTGATGGATAGAGGAAATAGTGCAGAGAACATGGGGCTGTTTCGGCGTTTGGCGATGAATATAGCTGCAGTTACAGATCCGCAGAGAGGACTTGCTGCCATGAGACGAGCAGCAACTTTCGGTACTGGATATTTGAAGGGAATTCTTGCAATCATTTTCTGTAGCGAGGCATCAAAAAATTTTAGTTAAATCGCCCTGAGCTAGCAAGGAATTTGATGCCCACACATTCGCAGATACAATCAAAAGAGAATTCTCTGATTTCTTGCAACAAATAATCAAAAGTAGTATAATAAGTTATTAGAATGGACAGCACATGGCAAAACCGATCCCCGAACAACAGTACTTAAAATACATCCGACTCTTAGGCTGGCGTCTAGAAAAAGGCGGAATAGACTATAATCTTTATGATCGTGAGAGTAGATTTCTTTGTTCAATTAAAATAGGACATGGAAAAGGGAAAAAACGTGAGATTGTAGCCGAATGTGTCAGAAAAACTGAACGGCTTTGCATTAAAGAGGGTTTAACATGGCCACCAAAAAAGAAATAGAAGAACATTTAAAACTAGCTCTTGAAGAGATTGGAGAAATCGAACCTTGGTTTGATGAAGAAGTTGATGCTTGGATTTTTTCTCATCGTCTTTATCCTGTTGAATATGGTGGCAAATCTCCTAAAGAGGTCATAAAAAATTATCCTAAATATCTCAAAGAATTTCTTAAACATCGTTTAGATGATAATCTTGCTCCTGTAGTAAAGAAAATGACTAAGGGACGAGGTGGTAAAAGACCCGGAGCAGGCCGTCCAAAGAATACAAAAAAGTCTTCACCAACTACTACTATACGACTCAACGTAGATGTTGCAAAATGGGTTAAAAAACATGAAGATGATTTATATCACCTTATTTCCGGCGAAAAAGTCTTAGTTCCAGCTTCCAAACGAACCAAAAGAACATAATTTCTAGCTGCCACAATCACTGAAGATGATCCTAAAAATTGTACGAAGCCGAGCTTAAGAATAAACCAATTAATTCACAAAAATAAAAAACAGTTTTTATTTAAATCTATTTAACTCAAACGTAAATTCAACCCCAGAGCAACGCACAGAGAAACAAGCGTGTGCCATTTAGGGTTTCCGGTGCCTGAAAGAGTCTTATAAAGGCTTTCGCGGCCGACGTGTGCCTTTTTGGCTAGAGCGCTGATCCCGCCTTGCGCTTCAGCGACATTGCGAAGGGCGATTAAGAAGACCTGTTGAGATTCTTCATCGCCTTTGAGGCTTTCTTCCAGAGCGGCATTTAAGTAGGCAACAGCCTCGTCATGATCCTTGAGCTGCTCTATGAGAAAATCTTGATATTTTTTACTTCTTGCCATGACCTAACTCCCTAGATTGATAATCCTTCAAATACTCCTTTGCTTTCTCGATATCCCTGTCCTGGGAACCCTTGTCGCCTCCGCAAAGGAGCAAAATGACTTTATTCCCAATCTTTCCATAATAAATTCTGATTCCCGGACCATAGTGAATCCGAAGCTCGCATACCCCTTCTTGAAGAGTTTTGCAGTCCCCGAAGTTCCCAAGCTTCAACCGGTCCAGCCGGGTTAAAATTTTAGCCCGAGTATGGATCTCTTTGAGGCCCTTAATCCAGATCTCAAAGGGTCGCTTGCCGGTGGCGGTTTCGTAGAGTTCAATTTCTATTTCATCCATATAACTTTATTGTATCCTTAGGGATACAATATTTTCAAGTGAAATCTAAGCTATTAATTTTGAGGCGGTGTTTTAAATTCTGTTAATTTACCGTCAAAATACTGACTTAGCTCACTTTCGATCATGGTAATCGGTTGTGTTCGACCGGGAATAATCGCTGCATTAGTTTTTTGCCGAAGACGTTCAACCTCTCTTTCTAAACCGCGACGATCCACAAATTCCAAAAGATAAAGAGCCCGTTCATCTGCAATTGCAATCATTGGACCCAGCGGAGTATCGAGCCATGTAGCACTAAGGATCTTATTCTCCTCGATCCTTGAAGGAGCTGCTCCCATAATACGAGAGAAGGCATCTCTAAAGCCGCTACTAGATTCATATCCGTTTGAAAGTTGCGCTTCAATAATAAGCTCGCCGGCTCTGATTTGTTTCATGGCAAGTCCCATGCGTCTTGCATGCGCATATTCAACAAATGTCATACCGAATCTTTTTTTAAACTGACGCCTGGCTGTTGAGGCATCTACAGATAGTTCTCGAAAATCTCCATCTCGCCACCGTTTTTCTGGATTTTTTTCTATTGCGTCTACTAATACTTGTACAAGCTCAGAAACATGATTGGGGTGAGAAAGAGGCCTACAACGCTTACAAGGTCTAAATGATGCTAAAAGGGCTTGCTGAGCGGTCTCAAAAAATTCACAGTGCTCCAGTTTTGGTTTGCGAGCCGGACATGTCGGTCGACAAAAGACCCCAGTTGTGCTGACTCCAACAAAAAATACACCCTCATATTCTGGATTCTTATCTATATAGTTAACATACAAAACCAACCACTAAAATTTTTCATT
>JABDGJ010000061.1 GCA_013286075.1 Chlamydiota bacterium | reverse complement strand
AATTTTGGGTGCAGTCATTGCCCATCCAGATAATAGGCAAGTCATTCCCTTATGCCCAGAGCCGATCATTAAGCAAGATGGTGAGACAAAAAATGACTGTGAAAGGAATGCCGCATATCGTTTTCTTGATGATTTGAAGCGGGAGCATCCACGACTACAGGTGACAGTAGTTTCCGATGCTTTATCTGCTAATGCACCCTACATCAACAAACTGAAAGCGTTAGGATATAATTACATTATTAGTATTACGCCTGAAGGGAATCGGACCCTATATGATTATGCGCGTGGAATAACTAAAGAAACAGTGATTAAGGTTGGGAAAAATCAATATCGATTTCACTATGTCAACGATATTCCGTTAAACGATACTAAAAATGCTCCCCACGTGAATTTTTTTGAGTGTGAAGCGACTGAAATTGAGGGTAAAAGGACATTCAAAAGAACCATTAGCCGTATCACAGGTCACGAGATCACCAAGAACAACATATATGACTTACTTCGAGGAGGGAGAGCGAGATGGAAAGTGGAGAATGAAACTTTTAACACGCTCAAAAACCAGGGCTACCAATTCGAACATAACTTTGGACATGGGAAAAAGTGTTTGCACACAGTGTTTGCTTTTTTGATGATGTTAGCTTTTTGTATAGATCAAATACAGGAAGCGACTTGCGGTCTATTTCAAGTAGCATTAAAGAGATTTGGCTCACGAAGAGCATTATGGGAAATGCTTAAGGGTTTTTTTTATTTGAATTTTATTGAATCATGGCAAGCCTTATGGAAGGCAATGAGTGGTGATTATAAAGCCCCAACGCTGTATGAAGATACGAGTTAGATGAAATGTTCGAAAAGATTCCTGGTTTTTGAGCGCAGATTTGTTGTAAAAAAAATGGGTTTATGAACCAAAAGGTATAGTCTTGTCCTAAAATATTGGCGTTTCTCGGATAAAAATAAATTTATTACTTTTAGGCAGCAGCTCCCGCTTCAGCGGGAGCTGCTGATTTGTGCCAAAAGCCATTGTCAAAAAATTTAGAAACATGCCACACTTCCCTGTGTCTTTTAAAGATAAGGATTGCGAAAGAGAAATTCAGATGACAAAAAAATTATTTCTAATCGGTTGTTTGTTTATATCCTCGCTATTTGCGTTGATTCAACCTGTTGAAGGAAGTTCTAAGATGCCAAATTATTTATATGATCTTGATCAGGTTCGATATGAGCTTTATCAAACAAACGAAGGAAAGAATTATAATTGGTTGTTTTTCCCAGGTGGTCCAGGTGGAGATTCTTGTTATCTTCGCAGCCTTGTTGATGAGTTGCAGTTACCAGGTAATGTATGGCTAATCGATCTTCCAGGCAATGGAAGCAATAACAACAGTTCTTATTCAGACAACTATGACTTTTGGTTTGAGCTATTTCCTCGTATTGTTAAACAATTTGATAATCCTATAGTTGTAGGCCATTCATTTGGTGGCATGTTACCTATGCTCTATCCTGAGCTTGAAGGTACTCTAAAGGGATGTGTGATCCTCAATTCGTCTCCCGTATTGTGGTTGGAAGAAGCCGTTGCCTACTCAAAGCAATTTGATCTGCCAGATCTCACTGAAGACATGCAAGCATTTATTCAAAATCCCAACCAAGAAACGTTTGACGCAGCTTTGAGTGCCTGTATGCCTTATTATTTTCCAAAAGAGACACTGTGCAGAGAATTCGATTGCCAAGCGCCCATACATGGAGGAGAGAAATAATTATGAGCTACACTATTCCACAATTGCCTCTCTCTATCGAACTGGAAACAAAACCTGTGTTGAAAAAGCTCGCGAAGGCTCATCAAGCACTCGCGGAATTGAAAGGGGTAACTGGCATCATTCCAAATCAAAGTATTCTCATTAGCACTCTTTCATTACAGGAAGCGAAGGACAGTTCGGCGATTGAAAACATTATTACTACTCATGATGAACTTTATAAGAGTGATGTGTCTGCAAAACAATTTACAACCTATGCAGCAAAGGAAGTTTACAGTTACGCAACAGCACTCCGCAATGGATATGAAAAGGTGAAGAAAAGTGGCTTACTCATCAACAACCACATCTTGGAAATTCAGCAGACGCTAGAAGAAAATAGTGCAGGCTTCCGTAAACTTCCTGGAACTGTGCTAAAAAATGACCAAACGGGTGAAGTTGTTTACAGTCCGCCACAAGATGAAAAACAGATCCGCTCTCTGATGAACAACCTAGAACAATTCATCAATGATGATACTCTCAGTGACATCGACCCTCTTACCAAAATGGCGGTGATTCATCATCAATTTGAAAGCATCCACCCTTTTTATGATGGCAATGGCAGGACTGGGCGAATCATTAACATACTTTATCTCGTGAAGCATGGCCTATTGGATACTCCAGTACTCTATCTTTCTCGTTATATCAATCAGAATAAGAGCGAATATTATCGATTGCTTCAAGCAGTTCGTGATCACCAGGATTGGGAAAAATGGGTGCTTTATATGCTGGAAGGAGTTGAGCAAACTTCGCGCCAGACTACACGCTTGATATTGGAAATGAGAGACTTAATGCAGCATCATAAGCATAAGTTGCGTGACGAGTTGCCAAAAATATACAGTCAGGATCTACTCAATAATCTTTTTCGACATCCATATACAAAAATTGATTTCGTCATGCAAGAGCTACAAATACACCGCAATACAGCAATAAAATATCTTGAAGAATTGGTAAGAATTGGGCTGTTAACGAAGCATAAAATAGGTAAAGAGAATTTTTATCTTAATACAGCTCTCTTTGGCCTTTTAGCAAATTCTAGTCGATCGCCTAAAGGAGAGGCAAGCTAAAGGGACTGACGACTTATTCATACACAAGGAAGCGACGTTTTGTGTGGGCTTTAGAATCTCATGCATACGATTTCGCTTTTTTTAGATATGTCCCTATGACGTGCATAAAAAATGGCTGTTTTGTGTGTATGACAACTTTAACTGCAATTTTTTAATTCTTACTGCACCAATGTAGCTCCGACTGGATAGTGGTCTGACAAGTTATTTACATTCGGTAAAGCTATAGTCACATCTGGTTTTTCTTCACTAAATCCAATAGTCGGTTGCCTGAGTAAAAATCGGCCTCCCTTTTCAGGTTTTAGTGTAATCAGATAATCTTCTTGATCAATAGCAAATTTTCCTGCTTTTCCATGCTGCACAGTAACCATGCGTTTTTTTATGGTTGTTGGCCCAACATTTGTTCCTATAAGGCCTAAAATGTCTAAATGCTCTCTTAAAAGTCTTACGTCTTCTTCAGTTTTG
>JABDGJ010000060.1 GCA_013286075.1 Chlamydiota bacterium | reverse complement strand
GGTGCCGGAATTAAAGAAGATACCCAAATTCCTGATATTATTACCATCATTCGAAAACGGATGACTTTCCAAGGCGAAGCTCCAGATGTTGCCATTGTTGATAAAGCGTTCGAGTTTCTGATCGAAGTCACACAGATTCGGCTAAACCAAATAGCAGGTGACGATAAGATGCGTCTGGGTAAAATATACAACCGCCTGCTAGATGCCAAAAAAAACCATTTTGATGCGCATGTGATCGAAATCCAGGTGGCGCAAAAAATTATCGGCGCTGTCGATGCTGTTGTGGAAACAACTGGACAAAGCCTTAATCAAACACTCAATCGATATAGAGATATTGTTCACAATCCTCCTGAATTACAAACCTTACGCAAATTTTATGAAACGAAAGGATATAAAGCGATGTTTCGAGAATTAAAAGGGTTGAATAGCTATCTCGGCGGAAATTTAAAGCGTAATAACTTAGAAAATCCCGAATTGGCTCAATTAGCTTTAGCTGCTCGCAAAATGCAAGCTCTTCTCGGGGTATATCGACAATCAAAGGCCCGTATTTCAACAGCAGAAAGCTACCTAGAAAGAAATGGAGTGTTTACAGCTTAAAAGACGTCGCTTTAATAACTGCCGTTGTTGGTTCTTTTAGCTCTCTCTGTGCCTCTGTTGAACTCTGTGGTTATTTAAAATTTACCACAGAGCCCACAGAGTACACAGAGAAGAAAAAAAATTGCACAGTCTCTGAATTCAAGTATTGGTAAGAGTATGGACCGAAAAACTTTCCGTACACATGTCAACTTTGAAGTTCTTACCAAGCTTTTTTTCGATATTGCGGAAGAGCGTTATCCTTCCGGCGAAAAAATCAAACAACTTGCCTCTGACATTATTAATCCACTAGTCAAAGATCCCCTCGAAAATATTCACCTCCAAATCGCTGTTGTAAACGCAATGCGAGACATGGTTCGAGAAGTCTCTCCCTCTCAGCTGTACAAGTCTATTCAACACCGAGATGACTTGTACTTAGCAATTATTGAAGCATTAGAAGATCTCGAAGATGAGTTAGAAGAAGCAGAGGAAAAACATAGAGAAGAAGAGGGAGAGGAATAAGAATGGAAGATTCACAACTGGCGAATATTCTCAAAGAATTTGAACGATATTTTGGTTTTTCCTTAGTTCCTGATGCAAACCATGCTTGTCTCATTGCTCTCACAAAAAAACTTTCTATTCAAATTGAACTCGATCGTTATGGAATGGTCATTATCGGTTGCCGAATTGTGAATGCACCTCCCAGTAGCTATAGAAACAGTTTAATTACGGCAGCGTTAAAATACAACGAAGCCACTCCCCCGTCTACTGGAATTTTTGGATTTGGTAAAAAAAGACAACAACTCCTTTTATATATAAAAATTGATCCAAAGAACATCACATCCCAATATATTGCCTCCATTCTTCCTCCCTTTATTGAAAAAGCGAAATATTGGATAGAAACAATCGAAAAAAATGAAATTCCTGAGATTTCTCCCACCTCGAAGCCAAAATCTGCAGGAATGTTTGGGTTATGAGAGATGTTTCCTATTTCGCTCATTCTCCAGCAGCAAAGAATTGGGAAGGAATTTCTCTTTCCCCACATCACGGATTTTCTGTTCCCCTATTCAGTATTCATTCTGAGCGATCGAATGGGATTGGAGAATTTCCCGATCTTTTTCTCTTGTGCGATTGGTGTAAATCATTGGGATTCGACATTATCCAATTATTACCATTAAATGATCCGGGTATGGGGATTAGCCCCTACAGTACAATATCGGCCTTTGCATTAAATCCTCTTTATATTGGACTCTCTTTTCTTCCGTTTCTTGAAAAACACCAAAATATTAGGCAAGAATTAGAAGCTATTCCGAAGTTTTCCAGAGCAAGCCAGGTAGATTATGAAAAAGTCAGAGAATCTAAGGAAAAATTTCTTCGCCACTATTTTTCTGAAGTGGGCAAAGACGTTCTACAGCAAAAAGAATTCACAGAATTCATAGGAAAAGCGAATCATTGGTTAAGGAGTTATGCAGCCTATAAAATTTTAAAAAAGAAAAATGGAGAAAGTGTGTGGGAAAATTGGCCTGCAACAGAACGAATCCCGGACACCCATTTGATCGATCAAATCTGCGATGAATACAAAAAGGAATATGATTGGGAATGCTTTCTCCAATTTATTTGTGATTTGCAAATGAGGGCTGTCAAGTCATATGCCTCAAAACAAGGAATATTGTTGATGGGAGATATTCCTATTCTGATCGATAGGGATAGCGCCGATGTATGGATGCATCAAGAATTATTTAACTTTGATTACGGTGCCGGTTCTGCTCCTGACATGTATAGTGACGAAGGACAAAACTGGGGTTTTCCCATTTATCGATGGGAAAGCATGGAGAATAGAGATCACTTGTGGTGGAGACAGCGACTACAATGGGCCACTCCTTATTATCACATCTATCGGATTGACCACATTGTTGGTTTTTTCAGAATCTGGTCAATTCCGTATGGGTGCACTGCTAAAGAAGGACAATATATTCCTCAAGATAGAAAAATTTGGATCGATCACGGACAAAAAATTCTTTTTATGATGCTACAAGCATCCAATATGCTTCCTATCGGAGAAGATCTGGGAGACGTCCCTCCTGAGGTCAAAGAAGCGTTAAGTACTTTAGGAATTTGCGGAACCCGGGTCATGCGTTGGGAAAGAAAATGGGAAAAAAATGGAGAATTTATTCTTCCTAGTGATTATGCTATTGATACTGTAACAACAGTATCAACCCATGATTCTGAAAATGTTCAAAATTGGTGGGGAGCAGAGCCATTGGAAGCCAAGTTATTTGCTGATTGTAAAGGGTGGTCTTACCATCCAATCTTAAGTCGAGAATATTTACGAGAAATTCTTTGGGATAGTCACCACACTCGAAGCTTATTCCATATCAATCCTTTGCAAGAATATCTCGCCCTCATTCCTGGTTTGACTTGGGCGGAACCAGAAAATGAAAGAATTAATATTCCGGGAGTTGTCTCAGAACATAACTGGCGATATCGGTTGCGGCCAAGCATAGAAGAGCTTGCCTCACAACCGGCTTTGTTACATATCATGAAAGAGCTTATACAATGATTCTATTCTACGTGTTTTTCCCTTTATGTTTTATTTTTTCAGCAATATGCCAAGCGACTCCCCCTTCAATGGAAAAAGTGAAAGTATTGTATAACAGTTTAGAGATAACCTCCATTTCACAACATCTCGCCTTGTATGAATTGTATCCCAATTCCTCATGGGGAAAGCAGGCTCTTGCTCATGCTTGGACATTGTTAGCAGGAGATTTTCAAAATAAAGATTTTCTTTCGAAAGAATTTGACTATTCCCCACAAGTGATACAAGCATTAGTCTCGATTGTGAATAAACCTACAGACGAAACACTTCCCTCCTTTAATGAAGAGACGAAAGCGGTTTTTGCACGACTATCTACTCGATTGCAACACACCTCTCTCAAAGGACACTCTGTCTGGAATGAGCCAGAAATACTGCAACTCCCCTTGGAAGAAATCGATTTAGCTCGAGGC
>JABDGJ010000059.1:3560-3680 GCA_013286075.1 Chlamydiota bacterium | reverse complement strand
TCCATGGGACGATATTCATAATTTGTCGCTTTAATCGCTTTAAAGGGGATCGCTAATTTTGAAGAAGCTGAATAACCGTAGTCAATACCCAAGCGCATTTTTGCAACCATAGGAATAATA
>JABDGJ010000059.1:0-3550 GCA_013286075.1 Chlamydiota bacterium | reverse complement strand
AATCAAATAAGTTGCTAAATAAATACGCGTTACCAATTGTTTTTCTGCCGTATTAACAAATGTTAAGGCGTCTTGAAAAGAGGGATTTTCATTTTTTTGGGATAGATATAATTTAATTTTATTAATATCTTGATTTGATGAATTAAGTGGTTTTATAATACTTGTTACGCATTCTATTATTTTTGTTTTGATTTCATCTTTATAATTAATATTATCAAAACAAGTATCAAGCGTATCTGTCTCTGAATCAAATCTAAAAAAAGTACGCAAATCGCTATTTTCTGTGAAACATTGCGCTATTTTTGCAATAAGATCTAAAATAGATTGATTCGCGCAAATATTTCTTTCCTGATTAAAATGATGCAAAAGCCAACATTGAGCTCTTTCTATTTTTTCTAATGACATGACATTCCTTTTTTTCTTAATTTAAAATAAATTAATGATATTGCACTATTGATTGCCTCTATTGACATGTCGATGACTTAAAGATTTGCCTATCATTGTTGGGTGTCTGAAAGATAGGAATCAATGAGCATGCGAGAGATACTCAATCGGGGCGGTAATTGCGGTAGGTTAGTATGATCAAACCAATCGGCATGTGTTAATTCAATTGGATCAATGGATATCTCCCCCTCTTCCCAATCACATGTGAATGCAATCATAAGAGATTGGGAAAAAGGCCAGGGTTGGCTACCAAAATAGCGAATATTTTTTACTTTAATCCCTACCTCTTCAAATACTTCACGGCAAACACATTGCTCGAGTGTTTCACCAGGCTCAACAAAACCTGCTATTACACTATAAAAATTCTCAGGGAATTGCGAACCATGTGCCAAGAGAATCTTGTTATCTCTTTTGATTAATACAATCACAACAGGCGCTAATTTTGGATAGGCCAGATATGCACATGCAGGGCACTCTCTACAGCGCTCAGTTTCGCGGATAAATGTCTCATTTCCGCAGCTTCCGCAATATTTGTGTGTGCGATCCCAGCTAAGTAATTGCATAGCACGGCCTGCAATAGCATAATACTCTTCGCTAAGAACTCCATAAAGTGTTCTTAAATTACTCCAAAGCCAGCCTTGAGGGGTTTGTTCCTGAGCATCGACCTCGCCTGTGAATAAATGTTGATTCCCTAAATTTCCGATATAAATTTTTCTTTTTAACTGAAGGAACTGGGTAGTATTGGGAAGGCTTTTTCTGTCGTTATTGATAAGAAGCTGATCGCCCGAGAAAATAAACCAGCAAGCTTCTTTTTCTCCTTGAGGGTTTAAGGCATTTGTGTAATCTGTGGGAGATGCAAATGGGGGAATAATCATAGCATTATATAATTAATATACTGTGCTTTTTATTTTTGCGTAAAGTGAATTATTACTCTTTCAAGGCTGTATTTTTGACATTTAAGGATAAGTTGCCAGCCCTTATTTATTGACTTAAAGCTTGTGTAATTTTAATATTCCTGTTTTATATTTAAAATATAAAAAAGTAATGAAAATAAAAGATTTAATTAAATTAATTATTCCTTCTGTTTCTTGTGTTTTAGCACTTTCACTGACCAGCTGCGCAAGCTACAATGCTTCATCATTAAATAATCTCTCTCCAGATATTATCAAGACCTCATCTTCTGCAAAAAGCACAGATGTAATTCTGGCCGCAAAAGTTTTTGATAGGAGAGATTGTAAAAAGTATTTAGATAGAGATGTGATCAGTAAAGGTTATCAGCCAATTCAATTATACATCGAAAATAATACAAGCAAGAATTATGTATTTTCGTTAAGTCGTGTAAGTGTTCCATGTGCGACCTCTGAGGAGGTAGCTCAAAAAGTCCATACTTCAACTGTTGGAAGAGCTGCAGGTTATGGTGCTGCAGCCTTCTTTACTTGCGGCCTCTTTGTAATCCCAGCGGTAATTGATGGGGTAAAATCTGCTCAAGCTAATGAAACATTAGATAACGACTTTCTATTAAAAGCAGCTAAGGATCAGGTAGTACATTCCTATAGTCGCCTCAATATGCTTCTATTTGTTCCTATTAAAAGTTATGAACCGAATTTTAATGTTACTTTAATAGATCAAAATTCAGACCAGCCTAGAACATTCCAAGTCAGAACTAACTAACCTGAGTCAGAAACTCAGTTGTGACCTCAAAGTAATTCCATAGAGATTCAGATTGGAATTTCTATTCGCCACATAATCGGAAAAGTTTATCGGAAAGTATTAGAAATTTAGAAAAAAGCTAAAAATAATGAATCCAATGATAAAAAAACTAAAAAACATAAATTTGAAATCATGGCTTTTGACATAATAAAAGGCAATTAGGACAACACGTAAAAGTTGTGAAAAAATTAGAATTAAAATGCCCATTTGAATAATGCCAACAGGGGATAAAGTAAGAGCCTCTTGCCAGATTTTTTGAAGCCCTATCTGAGAACTGTTTTGAAAGACATGGTAATATTTGATCGATTGACCCTCCTTAAATATATAATATGCCCCACCCGCGACGGTCAGCAACAAAGAGATCAGGAGGAAAAAGGTAAATACAGACCCAATAAATAACTTGAAACGGTCATTCATAATCCTCCCACACTGCCTTTATAGATTAATTCTACTGCAACTATTAGTATGACTATGGTGAAGATGAGACGCAGTATTTTGCTTTGCAGTTTGGCAAAAATTTTAGCACCAGAATAGCCGCCTATAGCGACTCCTAAAAGCACAGGAAATGCTATAGTGGGTTCAATGTAGCCGCGCGCAAGATAAATGCCGCAACTGACTGTTGCAGTTATGCCAATGATAAAATTGCTTGTTGCCGTTGAGACTTTATATGGAAGTCCCATAGCTTTATCCATTGCCAAAACTTTTAATGCTCCTGCACCGATACCAAGCAACCCTGACATGATGCCTGCAACTGTTAGCAAACTTAATGCCTGAGGAACTCGCTGTACATGATAGGACTTCAACCCTTCATTTGTCGGATATTCTCCATCCATTTGGAGGGAAATAGCCCATGGATGCGATCGTTCTTCTTCATGCGTATGTTCTTTCTTTTTTATTGAAAAAGCCGCTGAAAAAATTAAAACAACCCCCAATACGATGGCAATAATAGAAGTGGGTACAAATGCGACAAGATAGGCTCCAATAAGTGCACCCACAACAGCACCGCTTTCTAGGAAAATGCCAATTTTTAAATTCGTATATCCTTGTCTGAAGTAGGCAATTGATGAACCACTAGATGTCGCTATAATTGAAATAAGAGAGGCTCCCATAGCATAGTGAATATCTACTTTGAAAAGTAGAACAAGGACCGGAATAATGATCACGCCTCCCCCAAGCCCTGTTAAAGCACCCACAATTCCAGCAAGGTAGGAAACAGCAAAAACAAGTAATGAAAAAAGCCAAACCACCATGATCATACTCCTATACGTTCACAGCTTAAAAAACCACTGTGCCAATCAAAATCCCAAATACCACTAATGCATCGGCTTTCCAGCACTAGACAAAAAATGAATACATGGATTGCCGGCGGTCGTAGATTTTGGGCTTAGGTTGAAGA
>JABDGJ010000058.1 GCA_013286075.1 Chlamydiota bacterium | reverse complement strand
AGAGTTGTTTGATCTTCTTGTGGGAATTGATCCTGAATAAAAGGAAGTAACTCCTCTAATTCAATATCTTGATTTTGCCAAATAATTGCTTTATAGCAAATAAAATTACTATAAATAGCCTGTATGAGCTCTTTTTCCCCTTCTCGCTTTGAATTAAGAGCTATAATCAATGTAGGGGACTTTTTATGGTAATAGCGATGTACATTCATTACATGATAGCAATAACCGGGAGGATAATTTTCTAGGTAGTCCAAGACCGCTTTGAATACATCTTCTGCTTGTGTAAGATACAGGGATTCTCTAGTAATTTGGTACAGTCGAAGTAAATTTTCTGTATGAATGGCGTTGCCAGAAGGCTCAGCACCATCTGCAAATTGACATTTGCGCAAAATTAAATTTTTATCAAACCCATCCGTTTGGTAAAATGCGCCGCTTGTTTCTTTATAATTGTTTTGTAATTTCTGAGTTAAAATCATCGCCCATTCCAGCCAGGTTACCCCCATATTGGCTTCAAAAAGAGAAAGAAGACCTCGTATTAAAAAAGCATATTCATCTACCCCCCCAGAAAACATAGCCTGCCCTTCTCTCCATCTCCGCAAGAGCTCTTCGTTTTGCCAAAGATTTTTTTTCACAAATTGAGCTGCTCTCACTGCTGCTTTGCTATACGTTTCATTTTGAAATGCCATGCCAGCTTCAATAAAAGTATAAATCATGAGCCCGTTCCAAGCCGTTAATATCTTGTCATCCTTAAAAGGATGCATTCTTTTATTCCGTTCATTCCACAAAATATTTCTTTGTGCGGCGAGTTGAGTTGTCAATTCTTGCGCGTTCAAATGACCATGGTCAGCAAATTCCTCTAAAGAAAGGGGTGTGTGCAAGATATTCCGTCCTTCAAAATTGCCTGGAGGAGTAATTCCATAAAAGTCGCAAAACAATTTTCCATTTGGGCCTAATAGCTGCATGACCTCTTCATAGGGCCAGGTGTAAAAAAAGCCCTCATGCCCCTCAGAATCGGCATCCTCAGCTGAATAGAATCCACCCTCTGGATGGGTCATCTCTCGAAGAATATATTGTAAAATTTCTTCACAGACTTGGCGATAAAGGGGGCGTTTAGTGACCTGCCAAGCTTCTAAATACGATTGTGCGAGGATCGCATTGTCGTAACACATTTTTTCAAAGTGAGGAATTAGCCACTGTTCGTCTACGCTGTAGCGAGAAAATCCCCCTCCTAAGTGATCATAAATTCCACCTCGATGCATCATGTCTAAGGTTCGTTCAACCAAAAACAAAGCGCGCATATCTTTTGAAAGGACTGAATATCGGATTAAAAAGCTATATTGGTAGCCAATGGGAAATTTCGGTGCTCCCTTAATTCCGCCATACACTGGATCTGCCATTTGATATAGCAATTCCACAGTGCCCATGACATCGTCTTCCGTAGGAAGTTGCTCCCCTGTTGTGTGAACATTGCTTGAAAATAATTCTACAACTTTTTCGGCCTGATTTAATACTTTTTCCCTTTCTTCGCTCGACCACAATTCGGTAATTCTTTGAATGAAGTCAATGAGTCCCATTAAACCATGACTACTATAAGGAGGAAGGTAAGTAGTAGCAAAAAAAGGCTCTAAGCGAGGAGTTAAAATCACATTCAATGGCCAACCGGCTACTCCCGCCATCATGCTTTGGGCAAATTCCATATATAAACTATCCACTTCAGGAAGCTCTTCTCGATCTACTTTAATATTCACAAAAGCTTTGTTCATTAGTCGAGCCACTTCCAGATTCTCAAAAGATTCTCGTTCCATGACATGACACCAATGACAGGTAGCATAACCAATGGACAAAAAAATCGGTTTATCTGCGTCTCGAGCTTCTTGGAAAGCTTCTTCTCCCCAGGGATACCAATCTACCGGATTGTAAGCGTGTTGAAGCAAATAAGGAGACTTTTGGTGAATTAAACGATTTGTATGTGGAGAATTTTCAGGCATAGAACGCTCGTAGAGATTATACTTAGAGGGTGTTTTGTAATTCGAATCAAGGTTTATTAGAATTACAAAACACCCTCTTAAAGAGTCATAACGAAAAAAAATCTTTTTGCCAATAACTTACTCTATAATCACTCCTTTGTAGACAATTGCTTTTTCCGGATCTAGTGTGACGAGTTGTCCTTCCTTCAAGGTTTGGCAAGCAGAATCGGCACGTAGCAGAAGAGGCTTGCCAAGATGAAACGCTATTTTTTTTGCCGCTTTCTCAGAAGCAGTATCATAAATTTGACTTTGAAGGACAATTGCTGCGGCTTGCTGAAAAAGGGGTAAATAAGAATCATCACATGAAATGATGACTAGAATGGCATCTTTTACCTCATAAGGTGCCTTCAAATCCGATGAAAGAGCAATTACTACTTTTCCATGTGTTCTTGTGCCATATCCTGCATGCCCTCTCACTAACACATCACCTATACTTTCTACAATCATCATATTCGTCGTACCGGAAATCCCAAAAGGGGTACCGCCTGTCACTACAACGAGATCTCCATAACTCACTAATTGGTGCTCTAGGGCAAAACGACTGACCTGTTCAAACCCTTCTCGAATGGACTGTCCTTCCGTACAATGAAAAGGAATGATCCCCCAATTAAATGCAAGCTGGTGATATACTTTTTCATGTCCAGTCATTGCAATGATCGGCATCTTCGGGCGCAATCGAGAGAGCAATCGGGCTGTAGTTCCTCCTCGCGTAAAGGCAAAAATAGCTTTGGCATTGGAGCTATATGCCGTTTTTACAGTCGCTAAGGTCACCGCCGAGGGAACATCGTGATACACAATCGGTGCATGCTGATCAAAAAAAGAACGGTAGTTAAAATCATCCTCTGCTTCTAAGATAATACTCCGCATGACATTCACCGTTTCGATTGGATATTTTCCAATTGCAGTTTCCCCTGAAAGCATTACCGCTGATGTACTATCGTAAATGGCATTAGCCACGTCTGATGTCTCTGCTCGGGTTGGACGTGGGTTGTGAATCATGGACTCGAGCATTTGCGTGGCCGTAACAACCGGTTTCCCCGCCAAGTAGCTTTTTTCGGATCATCATTTTTTGCAACCGAGGAACATGACTTAAAGGAACTTCAACTCCGAGATCTCCTCGAGCAATCATAATTCCATCAGCTGCTTGTACAATGCTATCAAAGTTTTGGACACCTTCATTGTTTTCAATTTTTGCAATGACTAGAATATCTTGCTTTTTGTGGTCGGCCAATAATTTTTTAATGACCAATATATGCTCAGCAGATCTAACAAAGGAGGCTGCAATGATATCGACGTCATATTTGCAACCAAAAGCAATATCTGCAATATCTTTCGATGTAACTGCAGGCAAACCCAAACGAGTATCGGGAATATTTACTCCTTTCCCAGATCGAATCATCCCCCCATTGGAGATCTCTACTACGACATATTCACTGCTAGTTTCAATGACTTTTGACGAAATATACCCATCATCAAATAAAATGCGAGTGCCAAGCGATAATTGCCCCAAAATATTGCTTGGGTGAATAGAGACAGTAGTTGCATCCCCGATCACCTCTTCTTTCACTATTTTCCATCGTTGGCCGGTTTGTAAAAATACTTGCTCATCCTGAAGCCTTCCTAGTCGAATCTCAGGCCCTTTCGTGTCTAACATAATCGATAAAGGTCTTTTCAAATTCGAGCGAGCTTCTCGTAAATATTGAATCATCTGAAAATGTTCTTCTTGCGTCCCATGACTGAAATTTA
>JABDGJ010000057.1 GCA_013286075.1 Chlamydiota bacterium | reverse complement strand
AGAGAAACATAGACCCCTGTGGTAGGGAAGGAAAGACAACCGTTGGTTTTCCAAGCGCATCATTTCGGATTCCAATATCTAACCATGTTAATCCACGAAGCCCGGTTCCTAGCGCTTTCATTACCGCCTCTTTTGCTGCAAATCGCGCGGCAAAATGGAGGGAAGAATTCTTCTTCTTCAAACAATACTCTATTTCATAAGATGTAAACACCCTTTGTAAGAATCGATCTCCGTGCTGAGAAAAAACTTTGTGAACACGAGCAATTTCAATAATATCTGTACCAACTCCAAGGATCATACACTAACGGATTCCAAGTTTATGGACAGATTCTATATCATCTGCATGTACAAAATCATTTCCTATCACCCCGCTCATTGGGTTTTCGGATACGTTGCAGAAAATCATTCGTCCAGAAAGAGTTTGTTTTACAGAAAGAACATATGCTTTAATTGTTTTGTCCATAAATTCAGCGCCGCCGTTCACGACAACCATAGTTCCATCTTCCAGATACCCTACTCCCTGTCTCGCCTCTTTGCCATGTCGTTGAATCTTAATTGCAATGGGTTCACCGGCTTGCGTAATTGGTTTTAAAGTATGAGAGAGCATTTGAATATTAATAATGCGAATGCCATCTATAGAAGATTGTTGTACTTTGTTGATATCCGATGTGATGATGTGAGTATCCATCAACTGAGCTAGGCGAACCAACTTTGTCATAGAATCTTTGATATCTGGAAAATCTGTATCTGTATATCTTAGATCAAGAAAAGGGAGATTTTCTAGTTTCTTTATCGATTCCAAAGAACGGCGCGATTTCATTCTTATTCCTTCATCCCCATTTTCTGATTGAGTATATAGTTCTTTGAGCGCGAATCTAGGAATAATTAAGTGGTGATCAAGCAATCCAGAAGAAGCTAAGTCAATAATCCGGGGATCAGACAGAATGGATAAATCGACCAAGATATCTTTTTTTTTCTGATTCGTCATTTTAAATTCTAAAAAAGGCAAACTCAGTCGGATGTCTTTCTCTGTTCGCATGACTAAAGAAATTCCTGTGTAGGAGGAGAACAGAAACACCAAAAAACGGGCTGGAAAAAAATATTGTTCTTCCCATTCTCCCATAATACCGCTGAATGTAAAAAGAATTGTTTTAGCCATGAGATAACCGAAAAATAACCCTACGACTGTAGTGTTAAAGGAACGCAAATGACATTTTTTTAGGAATTGCTGAAGAATAAAAAGAGTTGTTGTTAAAATAATTCCTCCTCCAATTCCCACTCCTAAAATGACCCAATTCGGTTCTAGTTTAAAAAAATGCATGGAAAAGTTGACGGAAAACAGAATACAAAGGATTGAAAATACAATTTGGATAAACGAAAAAGAAGTGTTCATGGTAGATATTTCCCTTCAAGGTGATGATTATTGTCATTTCACATGAAACAGGAATGGTACTTGTTTTCCTAATTTTTTGTATACAGGATTTGATCCGTTCTGTAGACTATGAGGATCTGTAATTGAGGTGCATCATATGCTAAAGCTTAGACATTCTTATTTATTATTTCTTTCGGGTTTATTATGGATGGTCGTGGGTTGTTTTCTTTTACCTTTGGGTTTGAATTTTATCGTCGAAGCTTTACTCAAAAAGAATGCAGACAATTATTATCCGGTGTTGCATTTTTTGAGTCCTTATGTGGGAGGAAATGAATCTGCTGCTTTATTTTGGATTAGCGTATCGCTCGTTTTAGGAATTATTAAAGGAAGAAGTGTCTTTGCCAAAAGCGTACAAAGAAGTGTGGTACGAATTCAGGCTCTTCCTAATCCAGCAAGCATTACAAAAATATATAGTCCGATGTATTATTTGCTCTTGGGTTCGATGTTCTTGCTTGGATTTCTTTTTAAGTTTGCTCCTTTAGATGTAAGAGGAGGGGTAGATATCGCCATTGGTTGTGCCTTAATTCAAGGAGCTTTACTCTATTTCAGGCAAGCGTGGGCAGCGCGCCATCGTCCTATTACACTGTAATAGACTTTTTCGAAATTCCAATCAAAGCGAATTTCGAAAGGTCTACTGAATAAAAAAATGGAATTGGAAGAAGTGTGCTAGATTTTTTTGTTTTAACGCTTGTTGCATGCGGCGCTTCTCGTCGCGCGTTTTAAGATCGGCTCGCTTATCGTGATGTTTTTTTCCTTTAGCAATCGCAATTCGCACTTTAATTCTTCCCTTTTTAAAATAAAACGCGAGAGGGATGATGGTAAGCCCCTTTTCTTGTGTTACTTTTTGTATTCGGTGAATTTCTTCTTTATGCATCAATAGTTTTCGTTCTCTTTTTTCTTCATGATTATGAATATTGCCGAATCGATAAGGAGCGATACTACTTGCCACAAGCAAAATTTCTTTTTTGGATACTTTTACATATGATTCTTGTAAAGAAGCGCCCCCATTTCGTATGGATTTAATCTCAGTGCCTAAAAGTACAATTCCAGCTTCGAATGTTTCCAAGATTTCATAATCGTGGGCCGCTCGCCGGTTTGATACAATATCTTCTGACATTTAAAACTTCTCGTCAGGCGAAAGTCTCATCGGCATAATAATAAATAGGGGAGCTGCTTCAGAAAGAGGGACTTCTAATTCCCCATCTGTAATTGTTCCTGGATTGTATGCATCAATGAGGCCAAGGGTTACTGTTTCTTTCTTACAGTGGCGCAAGATGCCGATAAAAAATTCTGGATTAAAAGCGATCTCCAGTTTTTCTCCTTGGTAATTCACAGGCATTGAAACATGCCCTTCTCCGAAATCGGCTGTATTGGCAGTCAACATGAGTTCTCCGTTCGTAAAGAGGAATCGAACGGAATGGTGACTATCCGATGTAAACAACATCACTTGACGCAAAAGAGAGATTATTTCTTCCCGGTGTAAAGAGATGGCATGATTGCACCGTTCGGGAATTACTCGTTGGATATCAGGAAATTCTCCTTCGAGAAGCTTGGTGACTAAAAAAGTTTGATTCATGGTCAACGCTATTTTATCTTGCATGAAGGTAAGTGTGACATCTCCATTTTCGCCGAGGTTTTTCATAATTTCATCCACAGCTTTGAGGGGAATTACACATTGGCGATTGCATGAAAGGGGGTGGGGGATACGATAATGCATCTGCGCAAGCCGTTTTCCGTCGCTTCCTATGCATTGGATTTTTCCCTCTTGTAACTCAAGGCAAAGACCTGTGAGAACATAGCGAGTATCGTCACGAGAAACAGCAAATGAAGTGCGATGGAATAAGTCTTTAAGGATGGTTTGTTCAATAGTGATTGTGTCAGCAGTAATTATACTGGGAAGCTCTGGGTAATCGTTTTTCTTTATCCCTTTTAATTTGAATCGAGAAGACCCGGCAACTACGGTGGTTATGTCGTGTGGAAGAGAAGAAAATTCAACCGCTGAGGTAGTAAGTTCTCGAAGGAGTTGTGCTAATTTTTTGGCTGGCAATACAGTGGAGCCTTCCATGGAAACGTTTGCTTCCACTTGACATCGAATTCCGATCATTGAGTCGCTGGCAGTAAGTGTTAACTCCTTATTTTTTGCTTCTAGTAGAAAATAATTAAAAATGGGAACAGTAGGTTTAAGTGGAACGACATTTTGAATTTTATTGACGATCGCATTCAAATCTTGCGTAGAAATTTCAAACTTCATAAATATTGCACAATGTATTATTCAGAATAAATGATACGGCGTCAACAGCCCATTGTCAAGTTCGATGTGAAAAAATAGAAGGAAGCTCATGGCAGAATTACGAGAAGAAACCTCATTCGTTACACCAGAAGATGAATTTGTCATTAAAGAATTGATCAAGGGTATAATAGAAAATCTCAAGAAAGAATCAGAAGAGATCGAAGATTCTTATGAGCAATACCATCGCATACTTCAGCTGAAGGTCCTCTCCCAAGATCCTCATGCTATGCAAAGAGCAGTGGACGGCTATAAAGTCCTACTTGCTCAACTGTCATTGATTTGATATAGGACGCAGTCAAAAATCCAAATTTTGAAACCATTTCTGCATATATTTGCATTTTGTTATTATTG
>JABDGJ010000056.1 GCA_013286075.1 Chlamydiota bacterium | reverse complement strand
AAACAAGAACAAGCAGAAGTGGTAGCGCTTGGTGCTGGAAAAAAAGATAAGAATGGAGCACTCATTCCTATGCCGGTGAAGGTGGGAGATATCATTTTAATGGAAAAATATTCGGGGCAAGAAGTGACTTTAGAGGATGAAGAATTTGTCATCCTTCGAGCTGATGATATTATTGCAATTGTAGAACAGTAATAGATATAGAGAAATAGAGGAGAATCTCATGGGTGCAAAAGCAATTAAATTTAAAGAAGAAGCGAGAAAAAAAATTTTAAGTGGCGTGCAGATTTTAGCAGGAGCTGTGAAAGTCACTTTAGGACCAAAGGGAAGAAATGTCGTATATGATAAATCTTATGGAGGTCCACAGATTACTAAAGACGGAGTGACTGTAGCAAAGCAAATCGAACTAGAAGACAAGTTCGAAAATATGGGCGCACAAATGGTCAAGGAAGTAGCGAGTAAGACTGGCGATAGAGCTGGAGATGGAACGACTACTGCTACGGTGTTGGCAGAAGCCATCTATTCAGAAGGTTTGCGAAACGTCGCTGCCGGAGCGAATCCTTTAGACTTAAAACGGGGTATGGATAAGGCGCTGCAAGTGGTCGAAGAAGAGCTTCGCAAGCGAAGCAAAAAAGTTGAATCTCGACAAGAAATTGCACAGGTAGCGACCATTTCTGCAAATAATGACTCCGAAATAGGAGAAATGATTGCACAAGCAATGGAAAAAGTAGGTCGCGATGGGACGATCACAGTAGAAGAGGGGAAAGGTTTTGAAACAGAGCTCGATGTTGTAAAAGGGATGAAATTTGACCGTGGCTATCTTTCTTCTTATTTTATTACACAGGCAGAATCCCAAGAATGTGTTCTAGAAGATGCTTATGTGCTTATCTATGATAAAAAGATTAGCGCGATCAAAGAAATCATCCCGCTATTGCAAGCTGTTGTAGAAACAGGGCGTCCTCTTTTGATTATTGCAGAAGATGTGGAAGGAGAAGCGTTGGCAACTCTCGTTGTTAACCGCCTTCGAGCTGGTTTAAAGGTGTCTGCAGTAAAAGCACCGGGTTTTGGAGATCGAAGAAAAGCCATGTTGCAAGATATTGCAATTGTCACCGGCGCAGAGGTAATCAGTGAAGAATTGGGCCACAAACTAGAAAGTACTACGATTGAACAACTCGGTAAAGTAAAAAAGGTAGTTTCTACCAAAGATGAAACAACCTTAGTCGAAGGAGCTGGTACAAAGACGGCTATCCAAGAGCGAGCCTCGCAAATTAAGCATCAAATAGAGGAAAGCACCTCTGATTATGATCGCGAAAAACTCCAAGAACGATTAGCTAAATTGGTTGGAGGAGTCGCTGTTATTCGAGTAGGAGCTGCTACTGAAGTGGAAATGAAAGAAAAGAAAGACCGAGTAGATGATGCCCAACGAGCGACCGCTGCTGCAGTAGAAGAAGGGATTTTGGCTGGCGGAGGAGTTGCTTTTATTCGGTGCATCCCGGCTGTTAATAAACTGATTAATACCCTAGTAGGAGATGAGAAAACAGGTGCTCGCATTATGGCTAAGGCACTTAGCGCTCCTCTTCGACAGATTGCGGAAAATGCAGGTCAGGAAGGGGCAATCATATTGCAGGAAGTTGAAAAGAGAGGGGAGCGTGAAGGTTATGATGCGCTGACCGATACTTATGTCGATATGATCAGCGCTGGAATTATGGATCCAACCAAAGTGGCTCGATATGCTTTGAAGAATGCGACATCTATTGCATCTCTCTTATTGACAACAGAGGCAATGGTAGCAGATATTCCAGAGGAAAAAGGAGCTCCTGTTAGCCCTGCAGCAGGAATGGATTATTAACCGAGTTAAGCCTAAAGACCCAGAACCTATGGGTTTTGGGTCAATTAGGAAATATACATTGCAAATGAAGAAGATTGCGATATTAGGAAGTACAGGGTCCATTGGAAAGAACTGTTTGGTTGTTGCGCGCCACCTAGGAGCCAATGCCATTCGGGTTGTTGCTTTAGCAGCGAAAAGCAATATTGCTTTATTAGAAGAGCAAGCGAAAGAATTTCATCCGGAGCTAATTGCAGTTTTCGATGAAGAAGCCGCTCGCCAATTGCAAAAGAAAATCCCCCATATTCCAGTGCTTGCAGGAATCGAAGGGGTGGAGGCAGTTGCTACCCACCAACAAGCCGATCTGGTGATTTCTGCTATGAATGGGACCATAGGATTGAGACCGACCATTTCTGCTATTCGTGCAAAAAAAAATATTGGTTTTGCAACGAAAGAAGTTCTCGTTTCAGGCGGCGAATTGGTGATGAATTTGGTACGAGAACATGGGGTTTCTCTCATTCCAATTGATAGTGAATTAACAGCCCTTTTTCAATGCTTAAAAGGAGAGTCTACACAAGCAGTTCACCAATTATTAATTACCGCATCAGGAGGGCCATTTAGAAATTATTCCGATGAGCAACTCAATAGAGTGAGTGTGGCAGATGCCTTGCACCATCCTAATTATCGAATGGGACCTAAAGTGACGATTGACTCTTCCACCTTAATGAATAAGGGATTGGAAATGATCGAGGCTCACTGGCTTTTTCAAATCCCTATAGAAAACATTAAAGTTGTTGTTCACCCACAACAAATTATTCATAGTATGGTTGAGTTTGTCGACAATTCTTTATTAGCCCATATGGGTGATCCAAATATGTTAGTCCCAATTCAATATGCAATGACCTATCCAGCTAGAGCTCCGGGGTTATTAAAGCCTTTTGATTTTATAAAAAACCACACACTTCAATTCAGCATGCCAGATAACGATAAATTTCGGTGTTTGCAATTGGCCTATTATGCGATTCGAGAAGGGAAAAGTGTCCCTTGCTACATGAATGGTGCAAACGAGGTGTTGGTACATCTGTTTCTTACTAAAAAAATTGGATGGAAAGAGATCGGGCAAAAGCTTGAGAACCTACTTTCTCGACATGTGGCACAGCCCATTAGATCTTTCGAAGATGTGATAGCAATAGACCAGTTAGCTCGCCAGGAAGCATCCTCAATATGATTTCTTTGAGAAAAGTGCAAAAACATTTAGATGAACTATTCCTTGTCAAAGGGATTATCGATTATTGCCCTAATGGACTCCAAATAGAAGGAAAGCAATCGATTCAAAAAATGGCGACGGCTGTCTCTGCAAGCATGGAAACAATAGAAATTGCGATTTCTGAGCAAGTGGATCTTCTGATTGTCCATCATGGATTGTTTTGGCAAAGAGAGGAAAGCATTATTCAGGGCTCGAAAAAGAATAAAATCTCCTCGCTTCTCCAACATGAAATTTCTCTTTTTGCCTATCATTTGCCATTAGATATGCATAGTGAACTTGGGAACAATTGGAAAGCAGCAAGAGAGTTGGGATGGTCAAATCTCAAGCCCTTTTATATTAAAGGAAGCCCCATGGGAGTCATAGGAGAGGTCAATCCCTGTACGCGGGAAGAATTCAAACACCAATTGGAAACATACTACAAGCATTCAGCCACCTGTGCGTGGGGAGGAAATCACTCCATTCAAACAGCAGCTCTCATTTCGGGAGGAGCTCATAAAAACATCATAGAAGCAGCGCAGTTAGGAGTTGATGCATTCATTACAGGAAGTTTCGATGAACCGGTTTGGTACCAAGCAAAAGAAGAAAAAATCAATTTTTATGCGCTAGGTCATTCGGCCACGGAACGAATAGGCCCTATAGCCCTTTCAAAATACTTGCAAGAGGCACTCTCTTGTTCTTGTCGATTTATCGATTCTGAAAACCCTTTTTAACTCACCTTACGCAAAAATAGCGGTATTTCGGCTGAGCCAAAGCCTCGTGGTTGAGATTAAATTAGGAACCCCATATTTTCTAATATTGGGTTCCTAATTTAATTTCAACCGCGAGAGCTTTCGCTTCAGCCCAAATGCCACTCTTTTTGCGTAAGGTGAGTTTTTATTCCGTTTATCTTTGGGATATGGCGATATTTTCCGCCCCTTCTCTTTGCAAAAGCTCTTTCACTCTTTGCGCGACGGTTTCATTATCAGCTAATATAGAAATGAGAATACCTTCCGTCCGAACTTGATTCCGTTGTTTTAGATGGTAAGGCATTGCTTCATATTCAGGAATTCCTGTGCCTATT
>JABDGJ010000055.1 GCA_013286075.1 Chlamydiota bacterium | reverse complement strand
TAGCAATCAATATACTTGCGTTTGTAGGGGCGGAGTTATTATTGGTTAGTGGTTTTTTATTGGGTTTTGGCGTTGCGGTTATGATGGAGGATTTACGCGAGTATCTTCGCAGTTATGACTTTAGCAAACTCCTAGCGGGTTCGCAGCCCGTGTACTCTAGTATTAGAAGTCATCTTGGATTGAATTTTGCCTGCAATGGGCATATTGTTGAGCAGTCTATCTCTCACCCAGAGGATTGGCAATATCTTTCTGAATTTGATAAACAATATCGCAAAGAACAAGCAGTAATAATAGATGAATTTGCAGCGAAGAATAACGATACTAGGATTGTAGACATCGTTATGGGTTATTTATAGATCATCTTCTTCTTTTCGTTCTTTTGCCTCTTCAGGGCTGAGAGCTTCTTCTTCCTCATAATACTGAGAATCTTCGTTATCACCCCTTTCTTCTTCAGGTGTCATGAATGGTTTTCTCAAGCGGTCACTCGGCCCTGTTTTCTCAGCATTGTCAAAATTAAGTGGTTGAGGATCATCAGGGTTTCTTTTTTTCTTGCGTGCCATAAAATCCAATTCTATTAGGTTTATTCTATTGCTAACATGAGTAATGAATTAACACAAGTTCTCTAAATTCTTTCTGGTGCTAATCGGTACAGAATCTCTATGCTTGTTGAAAAATTTCAAAGTTAGTATTTGTTTATTAACCCCAGAATTTGAAGGATTTTTATGCGATCGTATTTTTTTTTGATTATAGTAATTCTAAATTCATTGTTTCTAAATAAGACAAGTGCGCATTCAACTGAAAAGGAATATGAGCATTTTAAAGAACAGTGGGGCATGGCATGTAACCAGATTCTCAACCAACCACTCAACTCTTCTCCTGCCGTAGGGTTGCCCACTGTTTCCGTCACACAATTTGGGGCGGTGGGGGATGGATCAACCGACGACTTTCAAGCGATTGTAAATGCGATGAATGATGCGCAAGGTATTGGTCCTGTTTTTTTTCCTCCAGGGACATATGCAATAAGTCAATCGTTGCCTTTACCTGATTATATCGTATTGATAGGGGAAAATAAAGCCTATTGCACGATCAAAGCCATGGGAAATTTTCCTGTAATCCAAGAGACGCGTACAAGTTCCGACCCTATTCACTGGGCAGGGATTGTCAATTTAACCATACGTGGAGGTGGCATGAATGGCAGCAACGCGCATGGGATTCAACTCAAGTTTGGAAATCGTGTAACGCTATCGAATTTATTTATCTTTTCATGCAATCATGGTATTGATTTGGCCCATCAATATCAAACATTTATGACAGATGTCCATGTACATGGAGCAGGTTCAGACCAATCTAATATAGGATTTTATTTTCAACCACTTACAGATCCAAGTGATGAGAATAATGCTGTGCAAGCGGTGAATTGTTTAGCGCAAGGAATAGCAAGCTACGGATTTAGACTGATCAATTCAAATGGATCAAAATTTATTAACTGCGAAGCACAAAATGGGATATATGGTTTTTATATTGGAGATCCTCCTACAAATCAACGAAAAGTGCGCTGGTCTCACTTTGCCAATTGCTTAGCTGATACGAACTCTCAAGCAGGTTGGTACTTACAACGAGGGCTTTCCTCTTATATGGGAGAAATGCAATTTAGCAATTGCTGGGGAGGAAATTGTCCCGGTTCTCTTCTTAATGTCAATGGATGCAGTAATATGTCGTTTTCTAATTTCTTACTCGTTTCAGCTGGACAAAATGGGGCTGTTTTTTCTGGCTGTAATAATCTTAGCGTGACTGGCTTCACTATACAAGATTATAACAATGTGAGTAGTGGGTTTGCAGGCATTAATATACTTAATTCTAATAAATGTGCTGTAACAAGCACCAACACACAAACAAATTTTAACATGCGCGGAATAGATCTGAATGGGACATCAGATTATAATGCGATCACAGGAAATGTTGTGCAAGGAGGCGTTGGAAATTTTTCCAGGGGAACTCACAATGTCATCGCTAACAATGTAACTTATTAATAATAAGAAATCGTGAATTCTTTCAAGAAATAATTGACTAAAACTCGAAATACTAGTAGCATATTTGTATGTTATTAGTTGAAAATATAAATTTATATAAAAATTTTTCTATAGTCTCATTAACAGGAGCTACCTATGCTCGTCAACACCTAAAGCAGAGCAAAGAAACCTCTGGATTATTACGGTGTGGACACATCGCGATTGCAACTGTAGAATTCACTCCTATCTTAGGGATACTGATCGCAACTATTGAACACTTTGTTCGTTATATATTTGCCAAAATAAACCCCTTAGGGGGGAAGAACACAGACCCGCAAGTACCATATTCGACTTATGAGAAACTAGTTATTGAGATTCCGAACGAACCATCTACTCAGATTGAGTTCGTTATAGATTCTGAGATTACAGGGGATGCTTGTGATTTCCCTTCTGATTTCTATGTGTATACTGAAGATACGGTAGATCCTTATCTTCTAGGTTTGTCATTTACCAATTATAAACAGAGGCTCCCATCTTGCGATTCACATGTTTATCGTCACGCCATGGATCCAAATTTAGTCGTAAAAACACATTATAAAGCTTCTATATTGTTCAACGAACATCAAATAGGAAAGTTATTATCCGAAAGTTCTTATTTTATGTGCATAAGGGGATTATATGCTGAGCAACCAAGAAATCCTAAAAGGTGTTGGTATTATTACCTAGTAACAAATATGGTAAAAGGAGCACGATTGGATTCTCTCATTCGCAACAAAGCTCTTTCTTTACCCCTATTTTTGGAAATGATGGAACAAGTAGAAAAGTGCACTTCTATTTTATATTCTAAAAACATTATTTGGAAAGACTTACATTCCGAAAATGTATTTTGGGATGATAATCAACTCACTCTTATTGATTTTGAAAAATGGTTTGTTGAGAATGATTCTACAGATAGGGTTGCACACCTTTTATTAGGCGCAATACAGCTTGCATCAAATTTTGTTAAAGGTGTTTCTGTTTTGGATAAAACGAAACAAAATGAAATTATTTTTCCTTATAGTTTTTTTCAGGAAAAAATTAACGATGAAGAAATGGAATTTCCTACGAGATCTAAAGGCGACATAGAATCATATAAAGGATATGAATGGTGGAATATTCTATTAAGCCTACTCGAACAGGAGAAGGGAAAGGAATTTGATCTTTTGAAAGATTATTTTTCTGCCGTGAAAATGGAGGTCAAAAAGACACTCGAAACGGTTGTTTAGCAAACAAAAATCACTAGTCTGATAATATTCGTTATGTATTAAATGTCTTCAACCAGGCTATATGTGGTTAATAAACCAAAGGCTCCCACACCAGCTAAGACAACTAGTGGCGTAGCTGCTCCTCCTGTCGCTATAATCATAATAGCGATTGAGGACACTGCAACGATTAGGAGAAGCAATGAGCTGTTACCAATTCCGTTAATAAAATTAGCTGTAAATTTCAATCCTTTTGGATCTGGCTGCTCTGAAATAACGCCATTGATAGGAAGCCGTTCTACTGGTTTCTCTACTTCTTGAAATACGTAATAAGGAAAAGAAACGGGAAGCAAAGGAATGTTAAACCATGCAAAATTATTCATTTTAAAACCCTACTTAATTTAACTAATATATTAAACAACTAATGTTATTTTTTAATAAAGATTGTTTTAATTTATTCTATATAGAGAAGAAAACTTTTTAAATAATGTCCTTCTGGGTGGAAAAGGTTAATGGGATGGTCGACAGCCAGTCGATGCTTCCCTATGATTTTTACATCTCTTTCGGCTTCCAATGCTGCTTGGAAGATGATTTTTTGAAATAATTCTTCCGATACGTGATAGGAGCAAGAGCAGGTAAGAAGATAAGAGCCCGGAGGCATTTTAAGCATGGCGAGCCGATTGATATCCTTATATCCCCTGCAAGCTGCTATGACATCTTTTTGTTTTTTAGCGAATGCAGGTGGGTCTAAAATCACTATATCATAATCTAGGGCTGCTTCTCGGAAAAATGTAAAGACATCTTCACAAATAAATTGGTGATCGTTTGGATTGAAGCCATTTAGAGCGCAATGGGTTTTTGCTAGGGTAATTGCTTCAGCGGATATGTCAATAGAATCGGCCCGAATTGCTCCACCGGCCATGGCATATATACTAAATCCACCCGAATAAGAAAAAGCGTTGAGAACTCGTTTTCCAAAAGCTAATTCTCTTATCCACTGTCGCATATTCCGATGGTCCAAAAAAAATCCTGTTTTTTGCCCTTTTTCTATATTGGCAGTAAAACAAAG
>JABDGJ010000054.1 GCA_013286075.1 Chlamydiota bacterium | reverse complement strand
TCCAACACCCAGGCCTGCAAATCCAAGTTCTGAAATAGGAGTATCGATGATTCGCAAGGGACCCCATTTATCTAATAGCCCTTTCGTTATCTTGTAAGCACCGTTGTATTCTCCCACTTCTTCGCCCATAATAAAAACGGTAGGGTCGCGAGCAATTTCTTCGTCAATGGCTTGGCGAAGGGCTTCGCGAATATCAATAATCTGCATTCTTTCTTCCATTTTATGATTAGGGCGAAAATACATCTTCTTCTAAAGTTACAGGATCTGGCCAGGGGCTTTTGTCTGCATAGGCAATAGCAGCCAATACCTTTTCTTTCATTTCATTATTGAAAGCGACAACTTCTGCTTCTGTGACAATTCCGGTGTCCAATAACGTTTTTTGTACAAGAGCAATAGGATCTCTCTCATCTACAAGTTGGCGCAAAGTTTCCTTCGCACGATAATGACCTGGGTCAGAAATAGAATGACCCTTAAAACGTTCTGCAATCACTTCTACTAAAACGGGACGTCCTGTTTCGAGGATTTCTTCATATATTCGCTTAAACCCAGCATAACAAGCAAAAAAATCTGTTCCGTCAAAGGTATATCCTTTCATTCCATAACCAGCCGCTTTGTCTTCTGCCAATCGGGGAACCGATACAGCTCGTTCGACCGCAGTTCCCATCCCCCATCGATTGTTCTCGATCACATATAAACAAGGAAGATTCCACAAAGCGGCTAAATTGAGGGATTCATGAAAAGCTCCTTGAGGAACTGCCCCATCTCCTAAAAAACACACCGAAATTTCGTTTTTGATTTTCTTATATTTGAGAGTAAACGCTGCCCCTGTTGCGATCGGAATTTGTCCTCCTACGATGCCAAAACCACCAAGAAGACGTTTGGAGAAAAAATGCATTGACCCCCCACGCCCTTTTGCATTCCCCGTTATTCTTCCAAATAATTCTGCCATGAGCTCTTCAGGAGGTTCTCCCAGTAAAAGAGCCAAGGCATGACAACGGTAAGTGGTTGTATACCAATTATTAGGACCCAATGCCTCGACAATTGAAGTTTGTATTGCTTCTTGCCCAATATAGGAATGAAAAAATCCACCGATTTTTCCATGTTGGTAGGCAGCTTCTGCTCGAATCTCGAAATTGCGAATAAGGAGCATACGACGCAAACAATTTTTTAGATTGGTTGCCCCTATAGCATGTATGATTTTTTCTCTTTCCTTAGATAAATCCATCTCGATACCAAATACTATGACAAGAGAAAAAGGCTACCTTATCATGGATTTAATTGAAATCCCGATTTTGCGTAAGAAGAAAATTTCTATTTGTGTTGCTAAAAAAATATTTTTAGTTTTAAATATTACTATAATTTTATACAATATCCTTAAAATAAAAAAGAAAACAAATTATGAGCAATTATGTTCAGCGAAATTGTTTGGTTGGTAGTACTTCAATTACGCTTATAAATCAGTCATACGACTTTCTCAATCTATACTCTCGAGATCGACCTATCATTGGTCGCTTGGGATTAGTTCTTGTCACTGTAGTACAAGTGGTATCATGGCCATGCGTAGTCATGCCACTATCTGCTATAGAACACTTAGCAAAAGCGGTAAACGGCATAGCGCGAGCATTTTTTTGAAAAACACGCTCTTCTAGAAGATGGAATACAACACAAAAATCACTATCGTCTAAAAACAGAAGAATATACCTTAAAGTACGGAATAACAAATCTTTATCTCTCCTTAGGGATTATTTGCAATATTCCTGTAGTGATTCTCATGACCCCTATTAAATTTTGTTACCAATTGCATGGAATTGCTCTGTATCCGCGGCATTTGAATCCTTTCTCTTTTGAGAAGCCTAGTCTTAAGTTTTAGATAGAAAGTGAAGTAAGAGAGGAATCATCTTGTGGAGCGGATTCTTCTACAAGCACATTTCCTAGCTCTTGCTGCACAATTGCCGCGATGCAAGAATCTGACCATACATTAATGGCCGTTTCGAGCATATCAATCAAAGCGTAGAAGGGTAAAATGATTCCTAGCATATGAAGAGGGACATTCATGGCAGCCAAAAAGGCGCTTGAAAGGAAATAGCACCCCATCGGAACGCCAGCGTTTCCAATAGCCGCTATAGTGGAAAGAATAATCCAAAGGATCATTTCAGGAAGAGTATACGTTGCCCCGTTACTCATGGAAACAAAAAGAACCGTAATTAAGATAAAAGCAGCGCATCCATTCATGTTGATTGTGGTGCAGAGAGGAAGGGTAAAACTAGATATTTTTTTGGAAACACCAATATTTTCTTCTGCACAACGCATCGCCATTGGAAGAGTTGCAGCAGAAGATTTAGTAAAAAAAGCAACCGATAAAGCTGGCAACATTCCTCTAAATATGCGGAATGGAGAAACATTTTTCCACTTGAGGAGTGTTGGTAATACGATTCCCCCTTGGATGAGATTTGCTCCTACCACACATAGGAGATATAAAGCCAAACTCTTTACTCCTAAACCACCTTCTTTTTGCATGTCTTTCATAAGCAATGTAAAAAAGGCCCAGATAGCCATAGGCATGGCATATACAACCCAACGAGTCATCACAACAATTGCAGAATACAAACTAGAAAAAAAAGAATGCAACCGGCCTCGCTCTTGCGAGTTCAATGATAGAATGGCAAAACTAAATAAGAGAGCTAAAAAAAGAACCCCAATTACATTGTTTTCATAAAAAGGTTGGATAATATTTGATGGAATAGCCTTGATAAAAAAAGACAAGTAAGAGGAGGGAGAATGCCCGCTTTCTACCTCTTCGCTTTCAATAGAAGAGGCAAAAACTTCCTTCACAGGATCCAATGCTAAAAATAAAACCAAAGCAACTGTTGCAGAGATAACGGTGGTCATTATTGTGTATTTTAGCACTTTCTTTCCCAAAAGTGTAATTTCTTTAAAAGTTTCCATACCCGAGGCTGTTGATACTATAGAAAGAAAAATAATCGGAAGACTTACCAACTTTAATAAGTTGAGAAAGAGCTGAGAAATAGTCTCAGCAACCTGAAAAACCATCTCATTTTGGATATATCCCGCCACAACTCCCAAAAGAATGGAAACAGCGAAAAAAATATTTTTATTTATTTTCCGTTTAACGGGAGTTGTGCACATTGTTTTTTAACCTATAGATAGTTTCTATAGGTTAGAATAAAACATAAGAATAGATAATTGCAAGCGCTAGGGCGTGTCGTCAATTGATAATAGACTCTTCTCGTGCCCGCGTGCGTGCCTGTGCCCCGACACGCCCTAAGAAAAGATAGCTGAGCCAATTCTGAGAATGGTAGCTCCTTCTTCAATGGCAATGGGGTAGTCCTGAGACATTCCCATCGATAGGTGGGTAAAATGCAACGGTTCTTTCATTTCTTTGCGCCACGCTTCTCGCAGTTCGTACAGTTCTCTAAAACATTTTCGAATCACACCGACATCTTCTGTCAAGGGAGCCATGGTCATCAATCCTTCGATTCGAAGATGAGAAAGGAGATGAAGAGAATCTAATTCTTTTTCCCATTGTTCTTTTGATAAACCGTGCTTCGCGCTTTCTCCCGATGTGTTGACTTGCAACAAAATCGAAGTCATACTGTTTTTTTCTTGGCTTGCTCGTGAAAGTTTCTTAGCAAGAGCGGAATGATCAACGGAATGGATGAGACAGAATTGACCGATACATTTGGCAATTTTATTACTTTGTACAGTTCCGATAAAATGCCAGCGGCAGTTTTCTGGCATGTGTTTCTTTTTTTCTACTACTTCTTGTACTCGACTTTCACCAAATTCCCGACCTCCTGCTTCATATACAGATTTCATTTCTTCGATATTCCTTGATTTAGACACAGCTACGAGATGAATATCTGTACCTTTTCTTCCACATAATGTAGCAAGATTTGTAACGTGTTCTTTAATAGTAAAATAAGTCATTACAATTCTTTTTCCATAAAGGTCAGAATAGCCTCTCTTGTTTGGTCTAAGTGATCATCTCTGTGAACAGCAGAAATAAACCATGCTTCATAAGGAGACGGGGGAACATAAATTCCCTGGTTAAACATCGTTCTAAAGAAACGAGCGAATCGTTCTTGATCGAGACCTAGAGCATCATCCAAGTTTTCGACTTTTTTCTTACCAAAAAATAGAGTAAACATGGAACCTACTCTCTGTATACAAGCATTCCAACCCCGTTCTCGAATTCTTTCTTCAATTGGACCTAATAAACGGCTTGTTTTTTGTTCGAGACATTCGTAAAAACCTGGCGTATTAAGAAGGCGTATACTTTGCAAACCTGCTTCCATTGCCAGTGGATTGCCAGATAACGTCCCTGCTTGGTACACCGATCCCACAGGAGCTAAACAATCCATGATATCCCTTCGACCGCCAAAAGCAGCAGCGGGAAATCCCCCTCCAATAATTTTTCCAAAACAGGTAAGGTCGGGGCGAACCCCATATATTTTTTGCGCTCCTTGCAGATG
>JABDGJ010000053.1 GCA_013286075.1 Chlamydiota bacterium | reverse complement strand
GAATTAATAAATGCAAAAGCATTGATCCAGACAGGGGGATATTTATACCTAGCGACGTCTAGTATCAAAAAGGAATCGCTTTCGGCCTCATAAGCGGCTATCGGTGACCAATGTCCGCCCCCCTCTTGTTTCAATTCTTTCCTTTGATATAGAGCAAGAACACACTGATTAGGATTTTTTAGAGCAGTGATCAGCAAATCACGGATCTCTTCATGAGATAAATATTGAGCTTCATATTTGAAAACTTCGACTGGAAAAGTCTTTAAAACCGTAGTCAATTCCTCTAGCGGCATTCCTCGTTCTGCTACATCATTTTGATTAATTACTGCGCACACATTTTCAGAAAAAAACTCTTCCTGAGTAAACATGCGATATTTCCCCAAGAACTTGGATTTAGGAGCTTCAATTGATAATGCGTTTAATGCAATTACAGAAGTGGCAATGCTACAGTAAGTTAAGCGAGTTTGAGATTCATAGAAGCGAAGTAACTTCCAAAAATTTTCTTTTGCATTACTTTTTTGCAAACGTGAAAGACCTTCAGACGAATCCCATTCTTGCCATAGTTCATTTTCTTGAACCGAAATAGAAGTTGGGGGTTGGAATTTTACGTCAGTCTCTCCTGCTCCAGCAAATGCGCAGCAAAACAAAGATAAACCAAATATAAAATATGTAAATTTTTTCATTTAATAGAACCCATAATATTTTAAAAAAAATTAAATGAAATTATTACAAAAATAAAATTAAAAGTAAATGTGATATATTAATAGTTAATAAAAATTCATGTTTTTTAAATTCAAAATAAAAAAACCTCTGTCTTTTATCTATCAAAGTAGCGAAGTATTATGCAAGAGATCTATTATTGAGTTTTATCTTAGACAACACTGCAGTGAGCAATCAGGTCTAAGCAGTTCCTAATGAAAGATAGCCGTGAATCAACATGAATATAAATGCAAGGAGCATGGTAAGGACAGAATCTAGTGTATTGTCAATATGAAAGAAGGGGCTGAAGATAAGCAGAAAGATGATTGCAAGAAGCAGGAAGTTTATGGCTGTAAGAGATTTGGCGACCGATTTATTCTTCATCATGATACAAACTATTTTTTAAAAAAATTGGGGTTATGCAAAAAATTCTAATGAAGGAGGTGGGCCTGGACCTCTCCTGCCTCAACCCATTTTCCAAATTCATGGGAATAGCCGACAATGAAATAGGGGTAATGGGCTCTTTTTTCATTTTCATTGAGGCTCATTAAAATGTGCTCACCATGATGGAGAGTTTTGATGAAGTGGGTATATGCAAACGTTGAACCATTAGAAAGAGTAAGGGTGTCTTTATCTATTGCTACGATTCTTATATGTGAAGGACGTATAAGGTCTACAAGCGACCTCCTTCTCCCATCAATGATATCTTGAAGAAGATATTTCTTTTTGGCGTGATCCCAGCGAATAATTAATTGATCGTGCAGTCGCCATACTTCAGTGAACTCCTTTTCTTCATCCACTCTTTTCCATACTGTGCCATCGCTTAATTCGATTGTATCCCTCCTCACCTCTTTTACAGTCGGCATATATTCTTTAGAATATGTTTGTTCAGTCAGATTATTCTCAGCAAAGCAGGGGCCATTGATCACAAAGCAACAGAAAAAAAATGATAAAATAGTTAAAAGCCTTTCTCGAGATTTCATTTTTAAAACCGATATTTTTCTTATCTGATATAGCTAAAGCATTTACTCTGATTTGTAAAGTCTTAACTTTTATTATTAATAAAATTTTGATAGGTTTCAGTAAAAACAGGAACCTATGAAGCTAATAAAAATTCTTTTCACAGCCGGTTTATCTTGCGCCTGGGCGGCATGCTTTGCAAATCAGATGCAATGCACAGATAACGTTTTACAGCAAATTTACCCCAACCAAAACGCGTGCACACTGCAAGCAAGTATTCCCGAGAAGCTGCAAAATCTACCATATGCGATCTACCCCACCCAACTTTCGGAATACAACACGGAACGCTTCAACTTCAACAAACGCTTCAATGTCTTCCCCAAAGCAATTATTGCTCCCGAATCAAAGGAAACTCTTGCAAAAATATTAAATATCCTGGCGAGCGAGCAGTTAAACTTTTCAATACGCTCAGGAGGGCACTCTTTTGAACCTGGATCTTTATCGCCCGATTACATCATAGATTTACGTAGGTTCAATACGATTAAACTATTGGAAGATAGCGTCTATATTGGCGCAGGCGCACGCCTTGGGCCTATCATTGAAGCGCTGGGCAAAGAGGATAGGGCCATTCCGACCGGTACATGCCAATCAGTTGGCATCGCAGGGTTAACTCTTGGAGGCGGTCTTGGATTTTTATCCAGAACATTTGGTTTGACATCCGATGCTCTCAAAAGCATCACTTTCCTGACAGCGAACAATGAAATAATAGAGGTCGATGAAGATCACCACCCCGACCTTTTTTGGGCTCTACGAGGAGGTGGAAATGGCTCTTACGGCATTGCATTAGGGTTTACTTTTAAAACAATACATATCCCCTCGGTCAGCTTTTTTGAATTAAAATGGGAGTGGGATCCCAAGTTGATGCCTAAGATATTTACTGCCTGGCAGAAGTGGATCGCGCAGTTGCCCGATAATATTAATCCTAGTTTGGAACTGAGATATTCAAACAAAAAAGCGTTTATTCTTCTTACTGGATTAAAAGTAGGAAATGAGCCTTTCACCGAATGGGAACAACCGTTTAAAGAGTTGAATCCAGCTGTGAATATTCATACGGGTCGTTATGTAGATCTTGCCTCATTTTGGGCGGATTCTCCGACACACCCTTTCGCTAAGGTAAAATCGGTCATGGCCTTTAAACCTATTTCAGACGATGTCTTGCAAAAGGCTATCGACTATTTTGAACAGCTTCGAATGAATCAAGCAAGTTTTCTCATATCCTTAGAATTTGTTGCATTGGGAGGGAAGCTATCGCAGGGCAAGACAGCTTTTTTCCCCCGAAAAACCACTCAGTGGTGGCATCAAGTGGCCAATTGGGATCAACAAGATCAAGAGGCCATAGCCTTAGATAGCCTCAGACAGTTTTACCATTCCGTTGCACCTCTTATCTCGGATTACTCTTACTCTAATGATGAAGATTATGATCTTGGCGATCACTATTTAAAAACCTATTACGGGGACAATGTAGAGCGTCTTATTCAAATTAAAAACAAATATGACCCTCGCAATATCTTTCATTGGAAACAAAGTATTCCCTTAGTTCTATCACCATTATGAACTATCGCTGCCTATTCTTCTTATTTTATTATGTTTTCTGGACACAAGGCTTAATGATCTCTGCAAAATTAAAATTCTAATAATAATCAATCGAAATGATATTTATTATTTTATTATTATTTTTTGAATCTTTCATTTATAATTATAAAATCATGTTTTAACTAAAGTTTTTTTATTACTATGGCAACAAAAGTTCATTCACAAAATACCGTTTCTTATCCCCATCAAAAGGCAAATGCAACTCAATTAATTGGTTTAAGCAAACAATTGGGTAAAGCCATTGCCGACTGCATTAAAAGCATTTCCGAGCAGCATGAAAAAATCCTGCAAAAATATGCAGAATCTAAAGATAAAAGCTTATTGAGCCAAGGTGTTTGGTATCCTCGCGATTATGCAGAACATTTACGATCCGACGATCCGAAACAGGTTGGAAATAAGAGATACCAGTGGCTGCGTGAAAGAAACTATCTTTCAGCTGGATACCTAGATATTAAAAAGTTTGATTCAGTAAAGATTATGAATGTTGTGCAAGGCTATGAATTTATTATAAAAAAAGAGTGCTTGCCATCCGATGCTCTCAAGGCAGCCATTGTGGGTCTCTCTATCCTCGATTGCGGCGCAGTTGTCACTATGGCGAGATACAAAGCCTTGTTGGACGTATTGGGCGAAAAAAAATTCAACCATCTTTTTCAAGGAAAATTGAATATTGGATATGCCGATAATGATTTACAGCCAATGCGTTACTTTGTCAATTTTACCAAAGGCGCTAAGGATGCAGCAATAAATGGTCGAATTGGCAAAATAGGACACCGTTATATCCAAATAGGGGATGCAGTTAGTATGAATGGAGTGCGCACCTATTTTCAAAAACATCCTTCCGGCATGGACAGCAATTATAATGTTGTATGCTCAGATGCAACTCCTGGAAATCAACGATTTGTGGGACATGGTCTCCCATCAAAAGGGGCAACTGAACTAGAAGTATATGCAATAATGATAGAGGAGTACAATCGCAATCCTGGAGATATTGTGCGAGCTTCCAACAACCAGCTACCTTCTGAACAGCAACTTGCAAAAGAAGCTGAACCCTATGCAAATAGCAAAATCCCCCTTAATAATCCAGAAAAGCAGGTCATCGGCTTGGATCCCTGCTCTCCCCAAGCATTTAATGTTGAACTTGTCTACGATCTTGTGGAATTGCCCCTTGAAGAAATTTCAATGGAGATGGTTGCAAAACACCCCTATG
>JABDGJ010000052.1:1896-4528 GCA_013286075.1 Chlamydiota bacterium | reverse complement strand
ACATCACAATGAACATCATTAAATTTGGTTCTATTGAAAACATGAAAAACCTTTATGCAGGGGCTGTTTTTGAAAATACTCTAGTCGCATATCAATTCCCATGGTAATATATTATATAAACACCTGTCAACAAACGAGGCTCTATGATCGATGGAAAAACAAACAAAAATAAAGTCGACACAAAAGAATTGGATTTTCCCGAAACCATTTTTATTCGTGATATCGAGGATAAAGTATTTCAATCCATTGTATTACAATGCCTTGTGCAAATCCAAGGAATTAGCCTTGTCGAAGGAAATTTCATAGATCACCTATTCGGTAGAGGCTCTGATGGGGTACAAGGAATTCACGCAGAACAAGACGACAAAAATCAGTCAGTAAACATTAAAGTAGAAGTGGACATTCTCTATGGAGTTCATATTCCAGCCAAAGCGGAAGAAATACAGACTCAAATAGCTGAGAAAATCACTGAACTCACTGGGTTACATGTGGGATCAGTTCATGTGGTATTCAAAAATGTCATTTCACCAGAACAAGCAAGCAAGCGAATTTGGAATCAATCCTCTCAAGGTAGTGTTACTCATATTTCTGAATCAAACGATGATGAAAACTATATACCGAACTGATCTCAAAATTAAGGTTCCTAAATGCATTTTAAGTTAATTCGCTTTTTTCACTTAGCAAGTAATTTTCTCATTGGGCTTGCATTTCTTTGTGCAGGTTTTTTCATTGCAATACTTGCCTGGTCACACACATTGCAACACATCACGTCAGAATGGATAACACAACGAAGTGGTTCTTTTTTTCTCTTTGGCTTTATTTGTGCTCTAATAGGAATAGCGATTCTTTGCTATGTATTCCTTAGTAACAAACGACGATATATTTGTATACAAGTGGGACCCAGAGGTATTCTGTTCGACGAAAATATTATTCGGCAATATCTTGACTCCTATTGGAAACATTCATTTCCAAATCAAGAAATTCCTTATTCCATTACAATTAAAAAAAATTCCATTCAAATTGTGGCTCATCTTCCCTCACTACCTCTTGAAGAACAAAAAAATTGTCTAGAAAAAATCGAAAAAGATCTCTCCGACTTGTTTCAAACCACATTGGGATATCCCAAATCTATTTTTCTTGCTGCCAGTTTTGAAAGTCCTAATTAGGGCGTGTCATCAATTGCTCATAGTGAAGGATCACTTAAGAGGTTTGTGAATACCCTCTAAAGTGCTTTTCCATCGTGGATTCTTTGTTTAATATTCTCTAACGATGAATGCAGTGCTTCTTGTTCTTTGGGACTCAATCGGTCAATAAATAAAATTCCTTCGATGTGATCATATTCGTGCATAATTACGCGCGCTTCCCATCCCGACACTCTTTCTCGTATTTGCTTCCCTTCTAAATTAGTGTATTCGACAGTAATTTCTTTAGGACGTTCGACTGCCGCTCGAATAGTGGGAATTGACAAACACCCTTCTGGGGCTTTCCATGTTTCTTCGCTGTATTCGGATAATGTGGGGTTAATAAATACTTTTACTGGCCCCAATTCAATTTCTTTTGCTCGATCTTCAGTTGGTTTTCGAATAACAAATAACCGAATAGAATGATGAATTTGGGGAGCTGCTAAACCAATTCCATCAAAAGCATCCATTGTTTCAATCATTTCTTCAACCAGTGTGATAAGATCACTAGTAATAAGGTCAACAGGATCTCCTTTTCTTCTTAAAATTGCATCACCATAATAGGCAAGAGGCAATACTCTGAATTGACCAATAGTGGCTAAATTAGGAGCGTGTCCCTCTTCCAACTGCCCTCCCAAATAGAGCCACTGTTCATTTTTTTTCTCAAAACGACTTTTTTCGGTAAATGTGGCGTCCGTGTTTTTTTGAGATATTTTGGCAGTAAAAGTGACTGTGGCTAGCCTCCCTTTTTCCTTGTGATCCAGAATTTCCAAGCCTTGGAAAATCGAGTTTTTTGAGAATGTGGAAATTGAATATCTCCACGAAAATCGGTTTTCCATATATTGTGGACTGGCTGGATGAGTAGTGTTCATAATGTAATCGGGAAGATGTAATGCAAAAGCAGAATATCTCGCACGCATAAGTAGCACAGCATTTGCCGGAAGAGCGATTCCTTTATGAAAGGGCATGCAACATTCGGTGTAGTTTTTTTCGCTATGACAAGGGCAAAGCTCTGTTTCTCTCATTCATTCCTCATGCATCTTTGTTTCTGTTGTAAAAAATAAGCATCATCCATAGAAAAAACTTGGACTTCGTATGGATTCAATATTTTTTGTAATTCTTTGATATAAGGAAGTGTTGTAAAAGCCACTTGAATATCTTTTTGTAAAACCATCGCTTTTCGAACGACTCGATCGCATGGATCTCCTTCAGCAAGAGGGTAAGATTGAGCGTTATAAGATCCCCAAATAATGGGGAAAGATTTTTCAATTAAGGATATTTCTTCCGTCGTAAATCGCTGTATAGTATCCTCATTTAGAAGATAATTCTTCATTTTTTGAGCAATTTTTCGATTGCTAAATACACAAGTATACGCAATTGCATCGACAATTAATGGATGCAATCGCCGTACCGTAGATCTTAGTGCATTTATCTCTGAAGATCGAGCCAAA
>JABDGJ010000052.1:0-1809 GCA_013286075.1 Chlamydiota bacterium | reverse complement strand
ATATGCTGTTATAAGGCACAGCAATTTTTGAAAAACTATGAATGTCAAAAATAGAAACAGTTTCTCTTGATAAATAACGAAGAAATAGAACAAATTTCTTTTTTTGAGAATTTTGTTTAGACATCACAACAATTGTCCCTGCACGTATGCTCTTCGTTTGATCTTTGGCTGAAATTAATGCAAAGTTACTAGGTACCGGTGAATATAAAACTCCGGATTGATTCCTCCATCCGGTCATGTGTCGAAAATCCCTTGCTTCTAAGGGAATTGTTTCATCCTTTGGTTGTAATTGTTCAAATACAAGTTCTGATAGCTTTTTTCTTTCTTTCAATGGATAATTTAATAGACACAATCGTTGGGCTGCTATTTTCAGGCGATACCAACTGTATTCTTCTAGCTTACAATTGCGTAAATATTCCTCTTCTTCTTTAATAGAACACTTCCCTTTTGGGTCAGTAGCATAGCGAAAACATGCCTCTAAAGAGTCTAGTGTCATGCCAAAAAGAGCTGAAAGATCTTTTGTTTCTTTTCCTAGCTGAACTCCTGAAAATGGGATAAACTTAGAACTCCTATAAGTCTCTGAAAAAGGCAATAAAGTGGGGGCTTGCCGTGCATATCTTGATAAGCGAAATAACATAGGTAATGCACCTGAATGGCTACCCGTAATCCATACAATGTTTTTTACGGCCAAAGTGTGATACGCTCTCGCCCAAATATCCCTCTCAATAGTTTGCCACTGTGGACAAGGAGACCCGTTGATTGGAGATGGAGAATGCAATTTTATTTTGCAATGTAGTTCGATAAAAAAGATAAAATTACGAATAGCTATATTTAGTATTGTGGTTAATTCTTTGTAAGAATCGTAATGCTTTAACCATTCTGCTCGAATGATATGCTGAGAAGCTACAATCGTTTTTCTATTCCACCAATCGAAAGAGTTATTTTCCTCTTTGCTAACAATCCGCAGAGCTAGTAAATAAATTCCCTCGGACTGTCTAAGTAGTGTATTGGCCCTTACTCTTCTTTCACCCCGATTTAATTGCTTATAAATATCCTTTATAACAATGGCATCTTTTTCTAGATCTGTATATCTAGTATTTACCACAGTTGACAAATCTAGAGGTGGTGGAAAACTAAAACAAATTGGTTGACTCTCTATTTGCATCTATAAACCTATCTTAAGTAATCAGAAGAAGAGACCCTGTAACGAGGGAATTATCGCATTACGACTCATATTAAATCAATATGCTCAAACCATTCTCCTGTAGAAAAAGAATTCGAGATGAATTAATACTAGGGAGTGTCTTCAAAATTGAAAACTCACCAAGCAGAAATTCGAAAATGGATCAATTTGACCTTCGGAAATGGAAAGATTTTTTAGCCGCGGGTGGTTCGATCCAAGAGCCTTCAATTGTAGAACAAATCACCATTGATTCTCGGCGCATTGATTCGCCTCATTCTTTATTTATTGCTCTCCCGGGGCAAAAAACCGACGGGCATCAGTTTATTCACCATGCTATAGAACAAGGAGCAAAATACATTGTTGCCGACAAATCGTGGCAGCCAGGGGTAACGAAGATTGAAAAAGCAACCATTCTTCGAGCCGATTCTTGTTTACAAGCATTCCAAAGCATTGCCCATTCTTATCGCTCTTTTCTTCCGACAAAAATTCTTGGATTAACTGGAACATTTGGCAAGACCATGCTCAAAGATTTCTTGCTGATTTTATTACAGAAGCAAAAAAAAGTAGCCATTTCTCCAGAGAGTTTTAATAGTCAAATTGGAGTCCCTTTAAGCATACTTTCCTTT
>JABDGJ010000051.1:335-5035 GCA_013286075.1 Chlamydiota bacterium | reverse complement strand
CCAATTAATCTAAAAAACATATCCTCCCCCTGATAGATCTTTTCATATGGCCGAAACATATAAGATAAATCGAGTATGAAGCAAGGATAATTTTAGAAAAGATAAGCAAGTTTTAAAGTTGCTCCATACAATGTCAGCTTAGTCTCAAGAAAATCAAAGGGGAAATTGGCTCTATGTCCATATTCTCGCACTTCATAAAATGGAACAATACTGCAACCAAAAGAATGACATCTCCAACAGAAAAAATAGGTAAGGGGAAGTTCTATTCGATATTGCAATTTCTCGTCGTAGTGTTGTTTGAGTGCTCCATAATTTGAATCGTGCGTTACTTTTTGTTCTCCTTCGAGAATATAACGAAATTTGAGATTGAGCCCTATACTGCATTGAGGAGTCAGAAAAACTTGGGAAAGAAAACCAATCGGAATATAGGAAAAAGTATTATCAAAATGCACATGTAAAGGAGATGGATGTACGTAGTGATTTTTTTCCCAAAAATAACCTAAGCCTGTGTAAGGAGAAAATGAAGCACAGCGCCAATTTTTCGATTGAAATGTATATCCCACGCGCGCTTCTACATTCGCATCGGTAAATTCTGATTTCAAACAAGCATATGTGTTCTTCCCTTCCAGTGGTCCTTGTGCCCATAAGCCATCAATTCCCCAATAGCAACTGCTTCTTTGCACACGATCATACCCAGCTCGAACACCATACAGAACACCTGTTTGCTGCGATCCTCCTTCTTTTTCCCGTTTCATGTAATAAATTTCAGGGCCAATAAAAGGATCTGTACTATACGTTTTTTGCCAACAACCTCCAAACGCATTTTGCGTAGAGAGCAACAAAATCCATAAAAAAAGAGTAAATCTACGATGAGCAAATCTATGTCGATTTTTCATTCGAATTCCTTATTGCATTTTATATACGTTCAGAATTAGGGTTCTATACTTTCAGCTAAACTTTCATATTTTGTCAATAAGGTAAAAATGGACAAACAACCAACAACACCCGTGAACTCTTTTTCGTTATCTCCTTGGGTGCCTCGCACCTTAGTCATGGCATTTTCAGGGTACTACAGCCTAGGGTGGGCGTATCAATCCGGAGTAATGGCAAGAATTGACTCTATTGCCATTCGACTTCTCCTTCACTTCGTGGGTTATGCAGGATTGGGAGCTTGGATGCCTTTTTTTTCAACAGTATTCTGCTTGGGGTGTGAGGGTGACAGCAGTAGTGATGTCTGGATATCTTTATACCTTAATCGAAAAAAAAATTGCTCCCGTGGTTACTTCACGGTTTACAACATGGAAAACAAAAATAGAAAAAAGTCAAACAGGTAGATAGACTCTACCTATTTGACAACAAGAAAGACAATTATTGACCAGCTCCACATGCACTTCCATTACCACAAGTTGGTTGGCAAGTGTGTTTGTAATAGTATTGTGGAACGTATTTGCAGCATTTTTCACATGTATACTTTGGGCAATATGATGTGTGGCAAGTATAGTAGTATTGTGGAACTTGTCTGCAACATGTTTTGCAATAATATTGTGGAACATATCTGCAACATTGTTGTTGGTAATACTGTGGGCAATATCTACAACATTTTTTGTAGGTATATTTTGGAACATAAGAGCAGTGCCATTTGTTATAATAACATGGTTTATAACGGCAATATAAGCACCAACAGTCATTCATGGGTTTTTCTGGAGGACAACATTGGCTTGCTGATGAATCACCGCCAGCATAATTTCCATCCATTTGTCCATTTCCTTCGTAACCACCTTCATATCCGGCATCCCCGCCACCTGCAGCATATCCGCCACTTGGAGCGCCTTCATAGTAAGCGTTATTGTCAAAAGATGACGCCTCATTATAATCTTGTTGTCCATAGCTATATGATGCTTCAAACATACAGAAAAAAACGCTTAAGAATAGTGACATTTTTTTCATACTCAACCTCCTCTGATAGTTGAAATCTTCTCTTATCGAAGGGTTTAAGAAAACTCTTCGACTCTCTCTATGTATTTTAGGATCTTTCCTTACCCGCCTTTGGGAAGGGGTACTTATAAGGAAACCTCTTAATCTCAATGTGAATTTTTTCAGAATTTTAAGCAATTAAAAAATATTTTAATTTTTTGCACGCGGTTGGGTATCAGAAAGTTAATGTAATTATTGACAAAAATATTATTGTTAATAATATATAAAAAATCACTATTAATAGAAGATAATTACTGATTTTATTTAAAAGAATAGCTTTGTCATGGCGACAGGATAGTCGGTAATTATTCCATCAACCCCTATTCTGGCTAAGTCTAAGGCAATGCTTGGCTCGTTAACCGTCCAGGGAATGATCCGGAAACCTTCATCATGTACCAATCGAACCACATCTAAGGTAACTAATTGGTAATGCGGAGAAATGACCGTTGCTCGCAATTCCTTCGCTTTTTTAAGTATATTACCAATCCAATCTTCTGAAGAAATGCCGTAAAAAGCCAAATTCTCTTCTTCACACAACAGAGCAATCGTGGCATCTCGATCTATTTTTCGAACTTCTTGCAAAAGTGCAAAATCAAAAGAGGAATAATAGACTCTATCGCGAAAACGACTTTGTTGCACTGTTGCTATAACCTTTTGGGCTACAATGAATAAAGAAGGGATGCTTTCTGGAAAAGCTGGATCTGCTTTTAATTCTATATTGAGCCTACAAGTATGAGCATAAGAACTGGTAAGACCATTCAGCATTGACAAAAGTTCTGGCAAGGTGGGAATGGTCGTTCCCGGGACGAGTTCTTGCTGAGGAAATCGGGCATGGGGAAGACGGCCGCAATCCATATTTTTCAATTCTGATAGTGTCAGATCTTTTATTAAGAGTGTTTTTTCTATTGGCTTGCCATCTAGAGAGGTGTATAAAGAGGGATTAATGGCAAAGTCATGCATAATCATGACTTCATTTTCTCTATTTAACAATACATCCATTTCAACTACAGGAACGCCTTGTTCAATGGCACGTTGAAAACCGATAAGTGTATTTTCAGGAAATATTCCCCGCATACCACGATGACCCTGAATTTCAAAAGCTCCTAGCCACAAAGGAAGAGTCAAGACCATTACCCTCATCCATAAAACGATCTCTTGCATGCTTTATAACTCCTGCATAACCTATTTTCGTGCCCGCGTGCGTGCCCCTGCCCCTGCCCGAACCTACTTACGAGCCATTTTTAATTCACCTTAAAAATATAAATCATTAGAAAATTAATTTTTTCGGGCAGGGGCACGGGCACGAAAAGAGGTTATGCAGGAGGTCTATTGATTAATATGGCCTGCTCACACCCACTGTCTCCTAGGGAAAAAGAACACCCTCTTAACCAGAGAGTTCGAGTGAGTTTGACAAAGGGCCTTGAGAAACATTAATTTCTTTTGGTGGCGGTGGCGGTGGGGTTAATCCAGGGTCCTTTTTGTACAATTCCGCAGCCTTCTTCAACCTCTCTCTTTTACGATTAGGATCCCAATCTTTCTTGATGACGATTTCTTGGACATCCTCTCCTTCTAAAGTTTCAAATTCTTCGAGTGCTTTAGCAAGGATTTCGACTTGTTTTTTGTTTTCCGTAATGATCTCATGAGCGAATTGCCTTGCGTCGTCCAAAATTTTTCTCACTTCTTTATCGATCGATTTGGCTGTTTCATCGGAATATTGCTTTTCATGGTATTCTCCAAAGCTGTATCCCCCACTTCCTTCTGAACGCTCATCATAAGCAACTGTTCCCAGTTTATCACTCATTCCCCATTTGCAAACCATGTTTCGAGCAAGCTGGGTGGCTCTTTCAATATCTTGCTGTGCACCGCTCGATATATCGTTAATGAAGATCTCTTCAGCTACCCTTCCTCCCATGAGAACAGCAAGCTGGTCATGCAATTCGTGTTTCCAATAGCTGATTCGGTTCTTTTTGGGGAGAAACATCGTCGCGCCTAAAGATATTCCTCGTGGAATAATTGTCACTTTATCGATAGGATCGCCACTTTTGACAATCAACCCTACGACTGCATGTCCAGATTCGTGAAACGCGGTCGTTCTTTTTTCATGTTCATCCATTTCAAGGCTTCGCCGTTCTTTTCCATACAGAACCTTGTCCCGAGCCTCTACCAGTTCTTGTGCTGTGACGGCAGTTCTTCCCTTTCTTGCTGCTAACAAGGCCGCTTCATTGAGGATATTGGCTAAATCTGCTCCAGAAGAACCAGGCGTGCTTCTAGCAATCGCCATAAGATCTGCAGAAGGATCCATTTTAATTTTTCGCGCATGCACTTTTAGGATATCAAAACGACCCTTAATATCAGGCAATCCGATAATGACTCGGCGATCAAATCGACCAGGACGCAGTAGCGCCTTATCAAGAACATCGGGGCGATTCGTAGCGGCCATAAGGATGACACCTTCATTTGTGTCAAAGCCATCCATTTCTACAAGTAATTGGTTAAGTGTTTGCTCTCGCTCATCATGACCTCCCCCAATTCCTACTCCTCTGTGTCGGCCCACAGCATCGATTTCATCAATGAAAATAATGCAAGGAGCCGCTTTCTTGGCTTGTTCAAACAAATCTCTAATGCGGCTTGCACCTACACCAACGAACATTTCTACGAATTCGGATCCCGAAATAGAGAAGAAAGGTCGATCGGCCTCTCCCGCAACCGCTTTAGCAATCAACGTT
>JABDGJ010000051.1:0-325 GCA_013286075.1 Chlamydiota bacterium | reverse complement strand
TGCAAAAGCAAAGGACGAATGGACGAACTTTAACCATAATCGAGGCGGCGTCTTTCGAGCTCCGGATCAACCTCTTAACACCGCTTTAGCAATCAACGTTTTCCCGGTTCCTGGAGGACCTACGCATAACACTCCCTTGGGTATTCTTCCTCCAAGAGCGGTAAACTTTTGAGGACTCTTTAAAAATTCGACAATTTCTTCCAGTTCTTCGAGCGCTTCATCCACCCCTGCTACATCTTTGAACGTAATTTTGTTATCAGATTTGTTCAATAAACGAGCTGTTGATTTCCCAAAATTCATTGCCGTATTGCCCATTCCCTTCATC
>JABDGJ010000050.1 GCA_013286075.1 Chlamydiota bacterium | reverse complement strand
CCCGCTTTTTGTCGCGATTACAATATTCTGTGGCGTAAAAAAGAAGGTGTCTCCTCCTAAATTTCTGGTGAGATAGGCAACCGAAGGGTCTGTTTGTCCTTCATTTTTTTCAAAAGCGAGGGGAATTTGAATAGAAGTAAGAGAAGGAGAAAAAGTGGAGTTTACTTGTTTTTGGTTAACAAAAAAGAACCCGATACCAATGAGACAAACTAAAACAGAAAGCAAGCAAACCAATAATCCTATTTTTTTTCCCATGACACTCTCCTTGCGCTTTTCTATATAAAATTTTCTAAAAATGATTTATACAATTTGGAATTATTGTACAATAGACCTCTTGCTTAAATTCGCGCCCGCGTCCCGGGGCACAGGCACGGAAAAAATTCTTTCAGTTAAGAGGGGTATAGAATGCTGGTGCAGATCTATGCCCAAAATCGAATAATTTCAAACCTACTTTTGTTTCATTGTATTTATCTTCATTAAAGAAAGTGTGTAAATACTTTTTAGGGAAAGTAACATAGCGAGGTGAGCTTCTTTCTCCCATTGCATTGACAGCATACAGAGTGTAGGTTACTTTATTGCTTCGATAGCATTTCTTTTTGTCTTCCACGTTGTATTCGCTTACTTGTTGAGGGAAGGTTCCAATTAAAGTGGAGTCTCGATAAAGGAGATATTCGGTTACACTGGGATCAATGCTGGGGGGCCAAGTTAAAAGAAATGAGCATATCCCTCTGCATTTTTTTTGCTCTCCAACAAAAAAGGCAGGAGGCAAAGGTTGTATAAGAGGAAAGCCACTTCCCGCTTCTCCAGTTGGACCAGTAGGACCCGTGGTTCCAGTGTTTCCAGGAGATCCTGTCGCCCCAGAACCTGTTGCTCCAGTAGGACCCGTTGCCCCTATTTCTCCTATTCCACCTGTTAGACCAGTCGCTCCGGTTGCACCTGTTGGTCCAGCACCCGTTGGTCCTGTTGCACCTGTTTGTCCAGTTGATCCCAACACACCTGTTGCCCCAGTTGTGCCTGTAGATCCAGCTGGACCAGCTGGACCAGTCGTCCCTAACTGCTCAAAATAGGTAAAAGCGTTTGGCAAAGTAAAGGTTCCCTGAGTTGTGTCTACAGTCACCGATACTGTTCCTGGAATTCCTGGTGGGGAAATTGCAAGTAATTGGTCGGGATCGTATAACTCATAAAACTCCGTTGGAGTCCCACCAAATAAAACTTGTGTAGCATCATAGAAGTTAGTCCCATTAATTAAAACTGGTGTTCCTCCTATTGTGAAGCCGCTGGTAGGATAAATACTCGTAATCGTAGGGGGTTGTATGGCAATCGTTGTAATAAAGGCGCTGAAGAAAGCAGGAAGATTAGTCTGATAGGCATCAGGAGTAAGGGGGAAGTCTGTAGAAGCTGTAGATCCTATAATATAAGCATTGCTTTGATTATCAACAGCAATGTTTATTCCTAGGTCATTGGAGTTTCCTCCAAGATAAGTGGAATAAGAGACAGAAAAATTAAGTGCTGCGGGGTTAAATCTTGTTACAAAGACATCCATGTTACCCCCTTGGAAATTTGTCTGAATAGCGTTAACAAGGGGGAAATCTAAGGTAGTGGTGATCCCTGTAATATAGGAAGCTCCATTTTGGTCAAGTACAATTGCCATACCCACATCTTGGGGGACGAAACCCAATCCCCCGAGTTGTGATGACTGTGTTCCACCCAAATAGGTAGAATAAAGCAATGAAGTGCCTGTAGCATTTAAAACGGTCATAAAGGCATTTCCAGCCCCCAACAATATGGAGGGTTGAAAAGCATTTGGTGTCGTGGGAAAATTTGTCGAACTAACGTAACCAGTAACATATGCATTTAAGTTGCTATCAATATCAATTCCATACGCTCCATCAGCACCATCCGTCCCACTTAAGTAGGTTGAATAAATTAAAGCCGAACCTATAGAATTCATTTTGGTGATAAATATACAAGAAGAAGCATTTTTCGTAGGTTGAAAAACGCCCGGTGTTACTGGAAAGTTACTTGAAACTGTCCATCCTGCTACATACACATTCTGGGTTCCGTCAATCGCAATTCCCATTCCACAATCATCAGAATTTCCTCCCAAATAGGTCGAAAAGAGCAGAGATTGACCAACTGTGTCCATTTTTGCGATAAAAGCATCGGTGTTCCCTCCCTGAAAAGTAGTTTGGAATGCCCCTGCTGTTGTTGGAAAATTAGTAGACGATGTTCTACCAGTAATATAGACATTTCTGCTTGCATCAATGACCATTCCATTTGCCGAATCAGTGCCGTTTCCACCAAAGTAGGTTGACCATAGAAGCCCAGTTCCCGTTGCATTGAGTACGGTTACAAATGCACTTTGAGTGCCTTGTCGAGTCGTTTGTAATGCTCCAGCCGTTACAGGAAAATTAGTTGAGGTTGTATGACCAGTCACATAGGCATTTCCACTACTATCCACCTTAATGCTAGTCGCATAGTCTCCACGAGTCCCACCACCGCCGCCTGCATTTCCTCCAAGATAGGTAGAATAAAGCAAAGAGGAACCCTTTAATTTAGTTATGAAACACACTTCTGACAAGCCACCACCAAACCCGGGATAAACCGTCTGAAATGCGCCAGGGGTTACTGGAAAATTTGCCGATGTAGTCGTACCAGCTGCGTAGATATTTCCACTGTTGTCAACAGCTATTGCTTCATTATTCCCAAGGACGGTAAAAAAACCTGGAAATTGACTAAAAACTCTTGCGCCTAAAAAAGTGCTATAGGTGATAACAGGATCGATGGTGAGCGGTTTTGAACGATCATAGGCGCCCACGGAAAAACCAACTTCATTGGATGCCAGCAAGATGAAGTTTCCGTCGATCAAAGTTTTTTCTCCATTTGTTTCTTGGTAGACAATTGGTTTTTGCATCTCCATTTCATAGCCATCTTGGCCAATGAGTCGTAAGGAACCCATATGGTCAATAACAAGTTCTTTTGTCCCTTCAATTCGAAAGCGAGCATTACTTGGATCAGCGCCCGGAGCAATTCGAAAGTCGTATTCAAGAGTTCGCTGATTTCCATAAAAGAGAAGATCAATACCAGAGTAGAGATTGTGATAAAGTACTTTTTCGTAATTGGAAATATCTGTTTTCCATTCATCTGGGTTGTTTCCAATGAAATAGTTAGTTTTTGCTTCAAGTTGGTCTATTCCCTCAAGTGTGACTTCTTTTTCCGAGTTAATCCATTGGATGGACATGGAGTTGCCGTTTTGGCCGGCGATCACAATTTGCTGTGGGGTAAAAAGAAGGTATCTCCTCCTAAGTTTCTAGTGAGATAGGCAACAGAACGGTCGACCTGTCCCTCATTCTTTTCAAAAGAAAGGGGAATTTGAATAGAATGGGCGGAAGGGGTGACTGTATGCTCAGAATTTTTTTTAAAATAAGGAAGTACATAGAGAAGTCCTATTATGAGAAGACAAACACCTAAAATTGATCCGATTGCAAATCTTTTCTTAGATGAAAAATTGTCCATGTCGGTTTTTCCCTCTTTATGGTTTTGTTATGTCTCTTAATACATTTTTTACCTATTTTCTTTATAATGAATTAAAAATCTTTTTATAGTTTATGTTTAATCCTAAGAAAATCAGTCTATTTCCAACGCAACCCGGAGTCTATTTGATGAAGGATAGCGAAGGGGTGATTCTCTATGTAGGAAAGGCAAAGAATATTAGACAACGGGTGAAGCAATATTTTGTAGCAGGAAGAGATGGCCGATTAATGGTCCCTTATCTCATTGCTAAAGTAGATGCGATTGAAACGATCGTGGTAAGTTCAGAAAAAGAGGCTCTTCTTCTCGAAAATACCCTCATCAAACAACACCAGCCGAGATACAATGCTCTTCTCAAAGATGACAAAACCTATATTGCCTTGAAAATTTCCTTGCAGGAGGAGTGGCCTACGGTCAAACTTGTCCGATATCGGGGGAATCCAGAAGCAGACGGATTATACTTTGGACCTTACCCAAGTGCTCACGCTGCTAGACAAACGCTCGATTTATTGAATCGATTCTTTCCTTTGCGTCAATGCTCCGATCAGGAATTTGCTAGGCGTGCTCGTCCGTGTCTCTTATACCAAATGAAACGGTGTGCAGGCCCCTGCACAAACCAATGCACAAAAGAAGAATACCAACACCACCTGCACCGAACGATTCAATTTTTGCGTGGACAAGACAAAGAAGTACTAAAGGATCTGTATGATGAGATGAATCAATATTCTGAACAACTGGAATATGAAAAAGCGGGGGAAGTTCTAAAAACGATTCGGCATATCGAAAAAACGGTTGAATCGCAGCACGTCGATCGTCCTTTAGGCCACGATGTAGATGCGATTGGGATTTATCGACATGGGCAAGATGTGGTTCTGATGCAACTCTTATTCCGGGGAGGAAGATTGACCGGTTCTAGACATTTCAACTTTACTCATATTGCAGAAACCGATGCAGAATTACTTCCCTCCTTTCTTTTGCAGTATTACGAAGGGCAAGTAGAGATAGCTCCTGAGATTTTGCTTCCCGTTTCTTTAGCGGATCAAGCTACTGTGCAAGAAATCTTATCTGCTCGATATGAACGGAAAATTACTTTGCACATGCCGCAAAGAGGGGAGAAAAAAGTTTTGCTCGAAATGGCAGAAAAAAATGCAGAGGCGGTATTTAGATCGGAAAGAGACCAAGAATCTCTCCTAGAAAAGACATTATTAGAAATGCAAGAACAGTTGGGTCTCACCCGCTATCCTTTTCGAATTGAGTGTCTTGATAACTCCAATTTTGGAGGAAATGAACCTGTTGCTTCAATGGTCGCTTTTACAGGTGGAGTAAAAGATAGCAAGCGTTATCGAATGTATCGTCTTAAACAAAACGGAAAGCCAGATGACTATGCAGCCATGTCAGAAGTACTCTCGCGTCGATATAAAAGAGCAAAAGAAGAAAATGACTTACCCGATTTAGTAATTGTGGATGGGGGGAAAGGACAACTCAGCATCGCCCGCACTGTATTTGATGAACTCAATAT
>JABDGJ010000049.1 GCA_013286075.1 Chlamydiota bacterium | reverse complement strand
TGGATCACCGCCAGAATTGTATCCGTACAAAATATCTGGAAAAAGGGATTCATTGATCGCCTCCGATAACCGAGCAGAAGGGGGAGAAAGGGCACCTTTCATTTCGTTGTAGACAATCCCTTTATACTCTAAAGGTGTTTTTGGGTCTTCGGGTACAGAAAATTCTAGGCGACATCCTTCTTGCAAAAAACTATATTTGTTTAATAGGGGGTGAAACACAGCATCCAAATAGACTTCTAATAAGTTGTAGAAATCTTGAGTAATTTGTGAGGCAGCTGGATAGCACGTAAAATCCGCTCCTGTTAACGCATTCATAAAAGTATTGAGGCTTCGCCGATTCATTGCAAAAAAAGGGTCTTTTACGGGGTATTTGCGCGATCCACACAGAACTGTGTGTTCAAGAATATGAGCGACTCCATTGGAATTGTATGGCAATGTTTGGAACGAAAGGCAAAAGAGATTCTCTGGATCATCGGTTTCGATGTGCATCACTTGAGCCCCTGTAGGCTCATGGATAATTTCTCGCAAAAAACACTGCAGTTCAGGAATGGGAATTGCTTGAGTTACTCTAAAATTTCCATAGGTAAGTCCAGCCAGACGAAGTCGAGAAGAATGGGTAGCCATGAGATATCCCTTGCATTTTCAGAATGAATCTCTCAACTCTACCCAAAAAAATCTTTTTTTTGAACGAGAAGTATTTATAGTTGATTAAACTTATACAGGTGGTGTTCTCCCTCCAAGGAGCCCAAATAAAAGAGCCACTAAAAATAATACTACAAAGATAAAAAACAATAGTTTGGCAATCCCTGTAGCGGTAGCGGCAATGCCACTAAAGCCAAAAATGGCAGCAATGATCGCAATGATTAGAAAAGCAATAGCCCAACGCAACATATTATCTCCCTAGTTTTATGATCTTTGCTTAGAGTAGTGAATGATAAGTAAAAATCAAAATTATTTTTTTTATATTATGAATTTATCGGTATAGACAATTGGGTTTTTCTTTGCTAAAATACCCGTATGAATGAAAAAAGAAGAAAAAAAATTGCCTTATTGCCAAATGTGATTACAGCATTTGGTCTCTCTTGTGGATTATTCGTCATCTTTAAGATGAATATGATTGGAGTAGGAGAAGTAAATAACCAGATTCTTACCGCTGTGACCGGAATTCTTCTTCTTGCAGCATTTGCCGATTTATTGGATGGAGCAATTGCAAGAGCGATTAAAGCCGAGAGCGAATTCGGAGGTATTTTTGATTCTCTAGCAGATTCTATTTCTTTTGGGGTTGCGCCTTCTGTGATTATCCTCAAAAGTCTTTCCATCGTACCGGGAACGCAACTTTCTTTTTTTGTTACAAGCGCTGCGATTATTTTTTCCTTATGTGGTGTGCTTCGATTAGCCCGTTTTCACGTTAACTCTTTAGCCACAAAAGAAAACTTTGAGATAGCGAACCTGCAGAACAAGCATTTTACAGGTCTTCCCATTCCTGCCGGAGCTGCTTCAGCAATTTCTCTAAACCTTTTTTTGGCTTCAGCGACGACTGATTCTTCTCTACCTATTGATTTTTCTATACTTTCAAAATCTTGGATTCTATCGCTTGCTTTGATTTTGCTAGGATATTGCATGATTAGTCGATGGAAATTTCCTAGTATAAAAACTCTCGAAATTCGGGTGAAATCATTCCGGATTGTCTTTTTAACTGTTTTAGCTGCCGTTCTTATCTTTTATGGGATTATTTATCACTTTGCTCTCATTTTTTTGATCCTATCTTGGAGTTATGTCGTGATCGCTTGGGCAATTGCCATTATTCGAAAATTCGCGGGAAGAGAATCAAAAACATTGCAGGAATTTGAGCCAGAACCAGATGAGTTAGAAGAGGAATAAATAGACCTCTTTCGAAATTCCAAAGGGTTATATTTCATTTGTTTGTAGACTTCTAGTAAATATCTACCACAGAGCCCACAGAGATCACAGAGGAGTTTTAAAATTTCTCTCTCTGTGATCTCTGAGGGCTCTGTGGTAGATATTGTTCTTCTCATGCAAAACTCTAGCAAGTTTTCGATACAAAGCGAGTTTTAGAAAGAAGCAAGGCTATTATAATTACAAAACACCTCTAAGAGGGTATATCCTAGCTTTTACGTCGCAAAGGATGAAAAAGAAAATAATAGAGACCTGATGCTAGCCACCACATAATGAGTGCGGAAGCCAGCGTATCGGAAAGAAAATGTCCTCCCACAGCAATTCTAGCCAGACTGAGCAATATTCCCAAGATCCATGCAATCGCGATTCCTCCCCAAAAAATTTTCTTATTTTTTGAGCGTAATCCAAGAAGAGCAGCAGAAAAAAAGGCAAATCCCATTGATGAATGTCCAGATGCAAATGATTTTGAGGGTTCTGGTTGATTAAAATGCGGATAATAGTAGGGTCGGAAAGATTGCGATCCCCCAAATTCAATCACTTGCTTAGGTCTTGGCCTACCCCAATGTTCTTTCAAAATACCGTGAATGATGAGACCAGGCCCAATTGCAAAAGTCAAAAGAATGAATAGGGAGGGTTTTCTCCAAGTTTGGTATTTCGAAGAAAAATAAGAAGATATAAATCCGTAGAGGCTGACAAAAAATAAAATCCATCCAGGAATGACTCCATAGTCATAGATGATATCCCAATAGGGGGATGAGGAAAATTGCCCATTTTCGTAGAAAATTCGGGTAATGGCAATGTCCAATGTGGCAGACCAAGGGGTAAAAAGAAGCCAAGCTAAAAATGGAAAAACAAAAAAGTAGATAAAAAATTTTACATTTTTATCCATACTAAACTCCTGTGCAATAAATCTAGCTGTTCTTGTCAATTTATGCTATGGTTCGATAGAAATAACGAAGGCGTAAAAAGACGCGAATGTCAGACAAGTATAGTCTATTGGAAGAAGAAACGCTCGAGTTTTCGCACGAACAAGGGTTTTTCGATAAAAGTAAAACGATTCGTTACTTAATTATTTTTTTGTTTGTGATCAGCTTATTCGCTTTTTTGCATTATCGCGAAGTGCAAGTGGATATCTTAGAGCTCAATAGCATTGCTCCACATTATATTGTTTCCCAGATAGATTTTAATTTCTCCGATGAAGAAGCAACGATTATTGCTCGCCAAAATTCTTTGCGCGATGTGGGGAAGATCTATGAGCTTTCACAAAAAGACATTCGAAAAAAACGGATTGAGTTTGAGAATTTTCTTTTATACAATCAATCCTGGCATAATCAGGTCAATATTGACGGGATCGAGGAGTTGTACCAGGGGATCGACGCTATGGAAAAAGCTCTGGTCAACGTTCGATTTACAGACCCTTCTACTTTGCGCAAACTAGAAGAATTTCATTTTTCTATACAAAATTATCTTATCTATACTCCAAATACTTTACTTGGAAAAAACCAATTGCCAGCCTATATCTGGGATGAAATCGAGAAGAATTCTTTGTCTTTAGTGATGCGCAATCCAGTGGCGTTGACTGTAATTCTCGAGTTTTTTAAGCATACGGATTGGACAATTGAAGACGATATTCCCACCCAACGAGCTCTGCGGAAAAAAATAGAGTTGGAAATACCTGAAAAAATGACTCATGTGAGCGCGGGCAATCGAATTATTGATCAGGGAGAGAGAGTCACTGCTCGTCATGTGGCGATGTTACAAGCAATGAAAGATGCAATGGGAGAGGGTCGCTATCTCAATTCTCCCTTGACTTTGCTTGGGACATTTATTCTGACACTCCTCTTTGTAGGGATTTTTCTCGCCTATTTCCGCATCAATTGCCCTCAATTATTGCTATCCAATCGAAAATTATTTTTATTAGTCACTATTTTTGTGATCACGATGGGTTTGGCCAAATTGACAGAGTTTTTCATTTTAAATTCGAAGACTAGCATAGCAGAAATTTTTCGTTATCCATTGGTTATCCCTTTAGCGGCTATTTTAATTTGTAGCTTAATGAATGCCAGTGTTGCTACTTTTGCAACCGGTTTTTTGGCTATTGTCTCTACAATGGCCTTAGCCTATGAATGGGAGGGGTTTTTAGTCCTCAATCTCGTAACTTCCTTAGTTGCGATTTTAACAACGCATTCTCTTCAAAAGAGAAATGAGATTTTCTCCGTCTGTCTAAAAGCGTGGTTTTGTGCTGTCATCGTGATTTTTGGTTTTCATCTCTATAACAACCATATGCAGTATGGCCCCGTTTTGGCTGATATTTTTAATGCAGGCTTTTTCATGTTGGTCACCGCTATTTTGGCCGTTGGATTACTTCCTTTACTTGAGGCTACTTTTGGCGTTATGACCGATGTTTCCTTAGTGGAATATATGGATCCAAATAATGACCTCCTTCGACGTTTGACAATTGAAGCACCGGGAACCTATCAGCATTCTGTTCTTGTTGGAAATCTTGCAGAAGCAGCAGCATTATCTATAGGGGCAAATGGCCTTTTTTGTCGGGTAGCCACTCTTTACCATGACATAGGTAAGATAGCGACTTCACAATACTTCACTGAAAACCAGCTAAGCGAAGTAAATATTCACCAACTATTAACTCCTCAAGAATCTGCTATGGTGATTATGTCTCACGTCCCTGAAGGAGTCGCTCTTGCTAGGGAAGCTGGTTTGCCAGAACCTATTATCGATATTATCAAAGAACACCACGGAACTACGCTGGTCTACTATTTTTATCGAAAGCAATTAGAGAAAATGGATGGCGATAAAACAAAAGTAGACGAAAAGGAGTTTCGCTATGGAGGACCAAAACCTCGAACGCGCGAATCGGGAATCATTATGATTGCCGATTCTTTCGAAGCCGCTTCTCGCTCTCTTGAGAAAGTAAATGAAGAAACCTTACATGAACTGATTGAAAGAATTGTAAAAGAAAAAATTGAAGATGGACAACTAGATGAATGCTTACTGAGTTTTGAGCAACTATCGACAGTAAAAAGGGTGCTTGTAAAAACTTTACTAGCAGTAGGACATTCCCGGATTAAATACCCCTCACATGAAAAAAGTTTTTTAGATCGAGTAGAGGAAATCGCCCAATGAATTATACCGAAGTGAATTCAAAGATGGTTGTGAGGTCTAATGACCGTTGAAGAAACAGAACCCGGCTTTACCATATTTCAATTAGATAAAGCCATTTTGCGCGCATTGGATAAAATGGAGTATAAAA
>JABDGJ010000048.1 GCA_013286075.1 Chlamydiota bacterium | reverse complement strand
TTGACTTGAAATTTGATTGGCTTTTTTTGGATTGGCCTTACGGGTGCAGAAGGTACCTTTTGGCTAAATAGAGCAACGATGATTTGTTGGTTCGCAATAATTTGATTTGTTTGCATCTTCTCTGCGGAAAGAAGATTCAAAGGAAAAATAGACATAATAGGATGGATGTTCATCATAATCTCCCCCCTTTTGCAGCCAACTGTATAAAAATCACAATAAATGCACAACTAATATTTTATTTTAAGGGCGAGAAAAATAGTTTGATTTTTTGATTTTCCATTCACTACACTCGGAAGCGAATTCAAAATTTGGTTTTTGGCAAAAAGAAACATGAAAAACAAAACATCTTGGGAAGCGGTAGAAAAATGGTATGATACACTTGTTGGTGAAGACGGTCATTACTATCACCAAAGCTTGATCGTCCCCAATATACTCTCTCTTTTTAATTCCTCTTCGGAATCGACAATCTCTTTATTAGATGTGTGTTGTGGGCAAGGAGTACTAGCTCGATCTATTCCTTCTAGAGTTCTGTATACCGGTATTGATCTTGCCCAACCATTAATAGATAAAGCAAAACAACTCAATACAAACCAATCGCACCGCTTTGTTCGAGGTGATGTGACGAAAAAATTTCCTTTTCAAGAAAAGGAATTCGATTTCGCCTGCATGATTCTAGCTCTTCAAAATATTGAAGACCCTCTTGCTGTTTTTAAAAATACATCTAGATGCTTAAAATTAGGTGGCCGATTTATCATTATTCTCAATCATCCCTGTTTTCGAATTCCTCGGCAATCGTCTTGGAAAGTAGATTCTGAGCAAAAAATCCAATATCGACGCATTGACCGGTATATGTCACCTATGAAAATCCCCATTCAAACTCATCCTGGAAAAGGGAAAAAATCGGACCAAACTTGGTCGTTCCACCACTCTCTTTCTGACTATTCTCGATGGTTACGGGAGGCTGGTTTTTTTATTGAGCAAATCGAAGAATGGTGTTCAAATAAAATCAGCCAAGGAACCGCGGCAAAAATGGAAAATAGAAGCAGAGCAGAAATTCCCCTCTTCATGGCAATTGTTGCCATGAAAAAATAAAGTCTTAGTCAGTGACAATATTGAGGAGTTTATTGGGGACAAAAATGGTTTTTTCTATCTTTTTCCCAGAGATAAACGATTCTACATTTCCATGAGAAGTGGCTTTGCCAAAAATTTGTTCCTGGCTTTGATCCTTTGGCAGGTCCATTTTCCCCCGCACTTTTCCGTTGACTTGAATAATATAAGTTACAATTTGGTCGTGCAAATATTTTTCTTCAGCGATCGGAAAAGGAGCATAGGATAATGATTCTTTGTATCCAAGAATTTCCCAAAGTTCTTCTGCAAGATGGGGAGCAAAAGGAGCGAGTGCTTGTGTTACCATCCGGAGAATGGGACGTGGATAGGAAGAAAGTTTTGTAAAATCATTAATAAATTCCATCATTTTAGCGATCGCCGTATTAAATTGAAGATGGTCGATATCGCTTGCAACTCCATTCACTAATCGATGCCCTAATCGCAAGGCTTCTTCTGAGGTTTCTTCTACAATTTTTTCTGAAGTAACCATATCATAGAGACGATTGAGAAATCGACGACAACCAGATACAGCATCGGTATTCCAAATTTTTTCCTTCTCTAATGGCCCCATAAACATTTCATACAAACGCAAAGCATCCGCGCCGTATTCCTCGATGATTTCATCGGGAGTTATTCCATTGAGTTTGGATTTTGACATTTTTTCAACTTGACTAGTTAATTCTTCGCCAGTTCTTCGATCAAAAAAGTTTCCTTCCTTTTCTTGGACTTGTTGAGGATCAACGTACTGTTTTTGTCGATTTTGGTAGGATCGGGAAACAATAATTCCCTGGTTGCGCAAAGTTTGAAAAGGCTCCGTAGTATGAACAAGACCGCAATCGTAGAGAACCTTATGCCAAAATCTAGCGTATAGGAGATGCAAAACGGCATGCTCAACTCCCCCCACATACATATCAACAGGCAACCAATGTTTTTCAATGGCAGGATCCCACGCTTTTTCTTGGTTATGAGGATCGCAAAAACGGAGATAATACCAACAAGATCCCGCCCATTGAGGCATAATATTTGTCTCTCGAGTACAGGAGAGACCTGTCTTAGGATCTATTATTTCCACCCATTCTCTGACCTGTGCTAATGGGCTTTTTCCTTCTGGGGTTGGCTTGTAATCTAAAACTTCAGGAGCGCACAAAGGCAATTCGTCTTCGGTTAAACAACGAATTGTTCCATCAGCAAACTTAAGTAAAGGAAAGGGCTCTCCCCAGTATCGTTGTCTAGAAAACAACCAATCTCGCAGTTTATATGTGACCGCTTTTTTTCCTTTATTTTCCTTTTCTAGCCACTTCACTACCACTTTTTTTGCTTCCTTACTCTCTAATGCATTCAAAGATAGTGTTCTATGACTGCTGTGAATGACTTTCCCCTCCCCCATCCATGGCTTTTTTTCCCCCTAATATTTCTTGTCTGATTTCTTCGGATTGATCGGTCGGATCGCATACGGGAATAATGGGAAGTGAGTAAGTCATTGCAAATTCATAATCTCGCTCATCGTGAGCAGGAACGGCCATAATGGCACCTGTTCCATAATTTGCTAATACATAATCAGAAATCCAAATAGGGATTGCTTTTTCATGCAAAGGATGGATTGCATAAGCACCTGTAAAAACGCCGGTTTTATCTTTATTCAGTTCAGTCCGATCTAAGTCGCTTTTGCTGGCTGCTATTTTTTGATAACTTGCTACGGTTTGCTTCTGCTCCGTTGTAGTGATGAGATGTACTAACGGGTGTTCAGGTGCTAAAACTAAATACGTAGCTCCAAAAAGAGTGTCTGGCCTGGTAGTAAAGACTGTGATTTTTTCTGTTGTTTGTTTTTCTGTGAAAAAGACATTGGCTCCTTCGCTTTTTCCAATCCAGTTCGTTTGCAGTTTCTTTAAGCTATCGGGCCAATCCAATCCTTCCAAATCATCAATTAGGCGGTCCGCATAAGCTGTTATTTTCAATATCCATTGTCGAAGAGGTTTTCTTTCAATCGGATATCCCCCTTCTTTTGCGTACCCATTTTCTACTTCTTCATTAGCAAGGACAGTTCCCAAAGCAGGACAAAAATTGACTAACATCTCTGCTTCATAAGCAAGACTCATTTCGTATAATTTCGTAAAAATCCATTGCGTCCATTTATAATAGGTTGGGTCACTTGTTTTGAATTCTCGATCCCAGTCATAGCTAAAACCAAGAGATTGCAACTGCCTTCGAAAATTAGAAATATTTTCTTCTGTCGATACTGCGGGATGTGTACCTGTTCGGATAGCATATTGCTCCGCTGGAAGACCAAAACTATCCCAGCCCATGGGATGCAATACATTATATCCCTTGGCTCGTTTGTATCTCGCTAAGATATCAGTGGCGGTATATCCTTCGACATGGCCTACATGAAGACCTGAACCGGAAGGATAAGGAAACATATCCAATACATAATATTTTGGTTTATCTGAAATAGTAGATGTTTTAAAAGTTTGGTGTTTCTTCCAAAATTTCTGCCATTTGGCTTCAATCTCGCGATGATTGTATTTCATGGTCTTTCCATTTTACAAAAGTAGATTTGTGTGTTAAAATAGTAAAAACATATTATTTTATGACAAAAAACAAGAAAAAGTCAAAGGGAAATGGACCGTCACTGAGCTATCAACAGCCGGCTACTGATACAGTAACCGGAACCATTAAAATGCACCCAAGAGGGTTTGGATTTGTCGTCGTCGATCATCCATCCCCCTATTCGCAAGATATTTTTATTCCCAAACATTTTACAAAAAATGCAGTTGATGGAGACACCGTCGAAGTAGCCGTCAATCGAGATTTTATTAGTGATAAGGGACCAGAGGGAAAAGTCATCGCTATTCTTTCTCGTGGCCGCACTCACATAGCTGGAACGATACGAGCTATCGACACACATGGGCAAGCCATTGCTTATGTCCCTTTATTAGGATCGCAACAGAAAGTTCTTGTTGAATCCGAAGAAAGAGAATTGAAAGTAGGCGATCGGATTGTGATGAAAATTGTCGAATGGGGCACGAGCGACACAGGAACCACTTCTCAATTTTCCCACTATATAGGAAATATAGCAGACCCTTCTTGTGATATTCCCGCTGCCATTGAAGAATATGAGCTACCAGCAGATTTTAGCTCAAAAGCAGTAGAAGAGGCCGAAAAATGGGGGTCCAGAGTCTCTGAAAAAGACATCCAAGGACGAGAGGATCTTCGAAATGTGACAACTTTTACCATTGATCCAGATACCGCTAAAGATTTTGATGACGCCCTTAGCCTACAAAAAGAAGAAAACGGCATATACCAACTAGGAGTTCACATTGCAGATGTCTCTCACTATGTTCAAATGAATTCTTCACTTGATAAAGAAGCTGCCTTGCGATGCAACTCTACCTATTTTCCTGGCTATTGTTTGCCCATGCTGCCCGGAGCTCTGTCTGAAAATTTATGCAGTCTAAAGCCAAATGTAAATCGCCTAACAGTATCTGTATTGATGAGAATCGATCCGGAAGGAAATGTAGTTGATTACAGAATTGTTCGTTCCGTAATCAAAAGTGCAAAACGTTTTACATATAAAGAGGCAAAAAAAGTATTGGATGGCAAAAAAGAAAGCCCTCACTCCTTCAAGCTACAACAGATGGTAGAACTCTGCCATCTCTTAAAGAAAAAGCGGTATGAACGGGGCAGTATTGAATTTGCGTTGCCAGAACTCGTAATTGTAGTCGATAAACAAGGAGTGCCTCAAGGAACAGAATACATTCAATACGATATTACTCACCAAATGGTAGAAGAGTTTATGCTTAAAGCCAACGAACTCGTGGCTCTTGCACTTTTCCAACAAGGAAAAAACCTTACCTACCGGGTCCACGATCAACCCGCTGAGGAGAATTTGCGCGATTTTGCCTTTCTTGCAAATGCCTTCGGATTTTCTCTTCCCGACTATCCAAGTGTGCAAGATCTCCAACAACTGTTCCAAAATGCAGAAAAGACTCCTTATGTCAATTATTTAGCTTCTAACTATATTCGAAGAATGCGTTTAGCGATTTATTCAGCTGAAAATATTGGCCACTATGGTCTTAGCCTTTCTCATTATTGTCATTTCACAAGCCCGATTCGACGTTACATAGATTTAGTTGTCCATCGGATTTTATTCGGGGAAAAAGATGACCTTACCTATTTGCAAGAAATTTCACAACAATGTTCCGACCAAGAACGAATTTCTGCAAAAGCAGAGAGCAGTGTGATTTTCCTGAAAAAAACTCCGCTTACTTAATCAACTGAATGAAGAAAATCCCCACAGGGAATTTGAAGCTATTATTACACGTGTAAAAAATTATGGAATTTATTTCGAAACAATCGATTTTCTTCTAGAAGGTTTTTTACATATTTCCGAACTTGAAGAAGATTATTTTATCTTCG
>JABDGJ010000047.1:2833-6005 GCA_013286075.1 Chlamydiota bacterium | reverse complement strand
GAGCGGCTCATCTCTTACAGGAAATTCTGACTGTAAAATCTGATGATGTCGAGGGAAGGACAAAAATTTATGAGTCTATTGTGAAAGGGGAGAATTTACTCGAATCAGGAACTCCGGAATCTTTTAATGTATTGATGAAAGAAATGAAGGGACTTGGTTTGAATGTATATACAGAAACGGTAGATCAAAAGTCATAGGGAGACAAACATGCCAAAAAACAGTCAACAAGAAGACCAATTTGATAAGTTAAGCATCAAAATTGCTTCCGATGATGTCATTCGCAACGAGTGGTCCCGAGGAGAAATTAAAAAACCCGAGACGATTAATTACAGAACATTGAAGCCCGAAAAAGGGGGACTATTTTGCGAAAAAATCTACGGTCCCACAAAAGATTGGGAATGCGCATGTGGAAAATACAAAAAAATCAAATACAAAGGAATTGTGTGCGATCGATGCGGAGTAGAAGTCACCCTTTCTAAAGTCCGTCGAGAGCGAATGGCGCATATTGAGCTTGCCGTTCCTGTCGTTCATATTTGGTTTTTTAAGACAATGCCTTCTCGCATTGGAAATGTGCTTGGCATGACTTCAGCCGATTTAGAAAGAGTGATCTATTACGAGGAATATGTTGTAATTGATCCAGGTCAAACTGGTTTAGAGAAAAAGCAACTCCTCAATGATACTGAATATCGCGAGGCGCAAGAAAAATGGGGTCGCGATGCTTTTGTGGCTAAAATGGGGGGTGAAGCCATCCGCGATTTATTGGCAACGGAAGATTTGCATGCCCAATTAGTGGAATTAAAAGAAAAATTGCGAAAAACAAAATCGCAACAAGCTCGAATGAAACTGGCAAAGCGTTTGAAAATCATTGAAAGCTTTGTTTCATCGACAAATAAACCAGAATGGATGGTAATGTCTGCCATCCCTGTTATTCCTCCTGATTTGCGTCCTTTGGTTCCTTTAGACGGGGGCCGTTTCGCAACTTCTGATCTTAATGATTTATATCGAAGAGTGATCAATCGGAACAATCGATTAAAAGCGATTCAGAAATTAAAAACTCCTGAAGTAATCATTCGAAATGAAAAGCGAATGTTGCAAGAAGCTGTAGATGCCCTTTTTGATAATGGCCGTCATGGACATCCTGTCATTGGTGCGGGTAATCGACCATTGAAATCTTTGTCAGCTATGTTGAAAGGAAAACCGGGCCGTTTTAGACAAAATTTGCTTGGAAAAAGGGTCGACTATTCAGGCCGTTCTGTGATTATTGTAGGTCCAGAATTGAAGTTTAATCAATGTGGATTGCCTAAATTAATGGCTCTTGAGCTGTTCGAACCTTTTATCGTAAAACGACTAAAGGACCTGGGTTATGTGTATACGATTCGATCGGCAAAAAAAATGATTCAACGGCATGCTCCTGAAGTGTGGGACGTATTAGAAGATATCATTAGAGGACATCCTGTCCTTCTAAACAGAGCACCTACCCTTCATCGATTAGGTATTCAAGCATTTGAGCCAGTATTGATTGAAGGAAAAGCGATTCGAATCCATCCTCTTGTCTGTTCTGCTTTCAATGCCGATTTCGACGGGGATCAAATGGCTGTATACGTTCCTCTATCTGTCGAAGCACAACTAGAAGCAAAATTATTGATGATGGCTCCCGATAATATTTTCCTTCCCTCATCTGGCGAGCCAGTTGCAGTTCCTTCTCAGGATATGACATTAGGACTTTATTATTTAATGTTAGATCCTCTCCACATCCAAGAAGAAAACCAAGGCAAAACAAAGATTTTCCGGAACAGTGAAGAAGTTTTATTGGCATTACAAGCAAGTGGAAGTTACAACTGGTATGAAAATAAAGAAGCTGCGGGTGCAAGAAGCGATTATGCAAGAGGGATGAGAATTCATGAAAAAATTAAACTCCGCACTGAAAACGGAATTATTGAAACCACTCCTGGAAGAGTTGTATTCAACACAATTGTTCCTAAAGAATTAGGTTTTCAAAATTACAGCTTGCCTAAAAAGAAAATGGGTCAGTTGATCATGCAGTGCTACAAAAAGATAGGTTTAGAAGGAACCGTGCAATTTTTGGATAACCTAAAGACCTTAGGTTTTGCAGAAGCAACCAAATCAGCACTATCAATGGGTGTTTGCGACGTAAAAATCCCTCCCATTAAACAGAAAATCTTAAAAGATGCACATGAAAGAGTTGCTGTTGTCAGAAAGCAATATGAAGACGGGATTATTACAGAAGGGGAAAGGCGATCTAAGACAATTAGCATTTGGACAGAAGTATCTGATATCCTTTCTGATGAGCTTTTTAAACTCATTAGTGAGGTAAAAGATAGCGCAATGAATCCGCTCTATCTCATGATGGATTCTGGAGCACGAGGAAATAAGTCTCAGCTTCGTCAGCTAGGTGCTCTTCGAGGACTAATGGCAAAACCTTCTGGTGATATCATTGAATCTCCTATTACCTCTAACTTCCGAGAAGGATTATCCGTAATCGAATTTTCTATTTCCTCTCACGGAGCTCGCAAAGGATTAGCAGATACTGCTTTGAAAACAGCTGATTCTGGATATCTCACTAGACGATTAGTCGACGTTGCACACGATGTGATCGTGACTGAAGAAGATTGCGGAACCTTGAATGGCGTCGATGTGTCTGCCATTAAACAAGGCCAGGAAGAACTCCTTGCCTTGAAAGACAGAATTTTCGGCACCACTGTATGTGATGACATTTATTTGCCAGGAGATAGTACAAAATTGATTGCGAAAGCAGGAGATGTATTGACAAGCCAACAAGCCGATGCCATTGATGACTCTGGAATTGAAAGCGTTCGCATTCGATCTGTGTTGACATGCGAGACTCGACGAGGTGTCTGTGCAAAATGTTACGGTATTAATTTGGCCAATGGTGCTTTGGTAGGATTGGGAGAAGCAGTGGGTATTATTGCAGCACAATCTATCGGAGAGCCTGGAACGCAGTTGACGATGCGTACATTTCACTTAGGAGGTATTGCTTCCGCTAGTGTGACCCCAGAAATTATATCTGAAACGGAAGGTCTGTTAATTTATACTGAATTGCGGACTGTTAAAGATGACGATGGGCATTGGGTTGTTCTCAATAAAAATGGCCGGTTGAATATTGTCCGTGATGAAAATCGAACCTTAGAAG
>JABDGJ010000047.1:0-2823 GCA_013286075.1 Chlamydiota bacterium | reverse complement strand
ACAAAATCAATTGAACCGCTCCAATCTTTTTCCATTGAGCTTGGAACGAAAATCTTATTGGTTGATGGCTCTAAAGTAAAACCAGGAGCCCGAGTCGCGGAATGGGAACAACATAGTATTCCGATTATTTGCGATCGACCAGGGTACGCTCGTTATGAAGACTTAGTAGAAGGCCTTTCAACAGAGCGTGATATCAATAAACAGACAGGGCAAACAGAATTGATCGTTAAGCAACACAGAGGAGAATTGCATCCTCAAATTGCGATTTATGCAGATCAAGCCTATGAAGAACTTGTCGGTACCTATCCATTACCTGTAGGCGCTATTATCTCTATCGAAGAAGGAGATTACGCAAAAGCTGGAAAAATGTTAGCTCGACTCCCACGGAGTGCGATTAAGACAAAAGATATTACAGGAGGTCTTCCTCGAGTAGCGGAGTTGTTTGAAGCACGGAAGCCAAAAGAATCAGCAGAAATTGCGAAAATCGATGGTGTTGTTGACTTCCGCGGTATCCAAAAAAATAAACGGATCGTCGTCGTACGCGATGAAATGACTGGAATGGAAGAAGAACATTTAGTTCCACCTACTAAACACTTGATCGTACAAAAAGGAGATCACGTCGTCAAAGGGCAACAATTGACGCATGGTTTAGTGATTCCTCATGAAATTCTCGAAATTTGCGGAGTTCGAGAATTGCAGAAATATCTCGTTAACCAAGTGCAGGAGGTATATAACCTCCAAGGGGTAAAAATCAAAGATAAGCACATTATGATTATAGTACGGCAAATGTTGAAGAAAGTGCGAGTCATTGATCCGGGCGATACAAGTTTATTGTATGGAGAAGAAATCGACAAAAAAAGAATTCGAGCAAGAAAATACAAGAGTAACCCAAGAGGGGGGAAAAGCTGCACAAGCAACGCCTATTCTACTTGGAATTACAAAGGCTTCCTTAAGTACCGAATCTTTCATTTCAGCTGCTTCATTCCAAGATACAACTCGGGTTCTGACAGAAGCTGCCTGCGCCGGAAAAACCGACTACTTACTAGGGTTTAAAGAAAATGTGATCATGGGACACATTATTCCAGGAGGAACCGGTTTTGAACGACATCGAAAAGTGAAAAAATTTGTCGATAGGGAACAAGAAGAACCTCTTGTTTTCGACTTCGGCGAAGAAAAGGCATCATAAGAGAAACGGATATCGCGAGCTGACCAACAGGCTCCGAATCATTGCAATTCAACCCAGGGCGATGCCCTGGGTTATTTAGACCTTCGATCTAAATTCTTCGAATTCTTTCCATTTATGTCTTGATCTCTCAAGGTCCATCCAAAAACAGGCAACAGGGGTTGTGGAAAGAACAACATAAGAAAGAGACAATAGAGAGTGCGCTGTGCTTAGAGGCATCACCGTTGCAAGGATAATAGCAGGGAGAGCAAAGAAATCTAAAGCAAAGATGTTTGCAGCCAAAGCAATGATAGTTAGAACACAAATCAAAACTTTTTTTACTTTATTTGTGCCGTCTGCTTCTTTTATTTGCTCTATAGTGATTTCCTCTGTTTTTACCATCTTTAAAATATCAGAGAATTCATTTTTTGAAAGTCCTCCTATTCCGATATTTTGAACTAATTCAATAACTATTTTCTTGTTTAACTCTTTATTTAGTTTTATGTTTTTCTCTACATTATTTTGAATTAATTCAAGTTTTTCTTTATTATTTAGTTTATCTAGTTCGATATCAGTAAGATCAACGGAGGGGGTCGTGCAGATCGGCAAAGGAAGGACCACCATATCTTTTTTAGGATCAATATTATTATTGATCATATAGTTGTGTAGAAAATGACCTATTATCATGGATAAATCTTCAATTTAATTATTAAAAATTAATTTCTTTTGCGTTAATTTTACTAGTTATCGCATATTAATACAATATGCTTTTTGAATTAAAAAATAAATTTATGCGTTTAAGTTTTTGTAGAAGTCTGCTTTTTTTGAGGTTGGTTTTTTTTCATGGAACTGAAAAGATCTCCTTAGAGAGTAGGAGGGTAGATGGGTGAGAATAATTTACATGGATTCGACCTTAGGCAAAAAACTATTAACGCAGAGGCGCGGAGTCGGGGAGACGCGGAGAGAGGATTATAGTGTTATAGTGTACCCCATTGTCTAGACAAAAATCTGCATTCATTTTGCGCTTTTGTCCGAGGATTCACACTCATCTACCCTCTTAGATCTAGGAGTAATAAAATGCACAATAACGTGAGTTGGTTATTTATAGGCTAGTTGCTAAGAGATGAATTCACTTTATAGAGTTCGTTCCATTTAAGAGCCAGTTGTTCTCGTTTAAATCCAAAAGAAAGAAGAGGCATCAAAAGCAAACTGGCATAAGCAACCGAAAGCATGTGATGGGCTGTTCCTAGTCCCATATAGGTTCCTGCAGCAAGAGCGGCTTTTGCTGCTGCGACAACGGCGGGCTTGGCTCTTGCAGGAGCTGTGGCAAGCCAATATGTCAATTTAATTGCGATGGCAGGAGCTGCGAAATAGGCTAAGACAAAAATGGCCCCAGTCACTGCAACAACAGTCACTGCAATCACGATCATTTCCCTTCTTTTTTTATGTACTTCATTCTTATTATCCATTTGTTGGATTTGGTCGAATGTGATTTTTCTCTGCTTTTGAAACTCAACTAAAAGAGCAAATTCTTGGCCGTTCAGTTCTCCAAGACCATATATTTCAATTTTTTTCAAAAGATCAGGTGATGAAGTTGGTTGCATATTTTTGATTTTCTTAATTTTTATTTAGGACGTGTCGTCAATTGCTAACACCCTCTA
>JABDGJ010000046.1 GCA_013286075.1 Chlamydiota bacterium | reverse complement strand
AAAAAATGCGCAAAGTTTTTTGTTACTATATTCATTTTATATAAAATAAAATTATAAGAATAATAATATGATCTATTTAAAAAATCAACCTATTTTTTAATAGAATTAAAAAAGATAAATGTGTACTATGTAATATATTATAATTTACTTTTTTAGGTAAAAATGCGTTTAAGAAGTACCAGAAGATGACCACAATATTCGTAAAACTGCGGTAAAAGTATGTTTAACCGGATTATATTGCTTATCTGCAATTGCTGTGTATGCAGGAGGATTTTATTTCGCCCCTCCTTTTTGGGGTTCCTTTTATGCCGTCATAGGTGTGGGTATATACAGTGAAGCTGCGGGATTAGCCATCTCTTCTTTAGGGGTACTGGTGGGTTTTATTGCAGGAGTTATTCTTGGATTCGCATTGCGTTCCCTTCCCGGTTTAGGAATAGGCATGGCATTAGTCTATGCGAATATTGTAATGGGAAAAAAATATCATTCTTGTCTCGAAAAAAAGTGGATAGAATTGGAAAAGATGCCAACCACTGCAGCAGGTGTTATTTCTCCGTCCGGATTTGATCGTTGGATAGAAAAACATTCTGAAATCATCAATCCAATCATTGCTTGCGCTACATTCTGTAACCAAAAGCAAATGAGGATATTCTGGCCATGACTGTTTTAAAGACAACAGATTTGTCAACACCTTTAAAATGATCTAGAAGTTCGAATAGGAATGTGATAATTCTCAGCAGTTCCCGCCCGAGAGAAAATGCCTCGTACACACTGTTTTAAAGGCAAACGCAGAGGCGGAGAGACGCGGAGACGCGGAGAAATTTATAGTGTATTATAGTGTACCCCATTGTCTAGCAATGAGATACACTATATAAAAACCTCTGCGTCTCCGCGTCTCTCCGCCTCTGCGTTTCTTGTTTAAGAACTATTGTGATAGCTCTAATGTCTCCAGCGGGAATTACTCATAGTTCCTTACTCTTTTTAAATAAAACAATATAAGAAAAAATACAAAAAAGGTAGATTTTGGTTTTTATAGAAAATTCTTCATAGCCTCTTTCGCTGGCGCACAAGATGACCATTAGATTATATCGCTCTCACGAGATCAAGGACTGTCAATGGCCAAAGAATGAGGAGAGTCATTTTATTCAAAAAACATTCATCCCTCTTTTGGAACATGGCATTTCTCGATACATAGATAATGTACATACTGATCTGGGTATTTTAATTGCCGGTGAGTGTGTTTTTCCAATCACGATCAATAGCAGCGAATATGAAAATTCTTATGTTTGTTCTCCCTATAGCTACTACATTTCTTACGCACAAGAGTCATTGCATGCCATAGCGACTCCTTTCATGCAAAAAACTCTTCGCGGGATTTTATGGGGCGCATCAAAAATTCTTCGTCATTGCCAATTCAACCAAGTCGTTGTAGTTAATAATTGGTTTACTTCGACAACCTTGTATCCACCTATAGAGGGTGCTACTCTGCAAAAGATCATTTCTTTTCTCCAAAAAGAATTTCCACACCATACTATTTTATTTCGATCTATTGATCCTCATATGTCTACTTTCTATTACACGCAATTGCAGACCATGGGTTTTGAATATGTGGCGAGTAGGCAAGTATTCTTTATCGATCCTCATCAATCTACTTTGTTTGAGTCTAGGCTGTTTAAAAGTGATGTAAAATTACTGCGGAATAGTGGGTATGAAATAATTGAGAGAGAACAGCTGCTACAAGAGGATATGGCCCGATTAGCCGATTTATACAAACAAGTATTTATAGATAAATACTCTCGATTAAATCCTATGTGGAACCAAAATTATGTACGGCTTGCTCTTTCCGATGAACTTCTTCATTTCAAAGGACTTAAAAAAAATGGGCGGGTAGATGGGATTGTCGGGTATGTCATTCGCCATGGAAAAATGTTTTGCTCTCTGTTTGGGTATGACCAAACAATCAGCCAAGAGACTGGACTATATCGACTTTTATCTACAGTTTTGATGCTCAATGCCCATGAGAAAAAGGTCCGTTTTCATCTCAGTTCTGGTGCTTCCATGTTTAAAAAAATTCGAAAAGCGGAAGAGTGTATTGAATATACTGCCGTTTTTCACAAACATCTTCCATTCAAAAGACGAATCCCATGGGTTATTTTGAAAAAGTTGTGTAACTCCCTTGGGAAAAAGTACATGAAGAAATACTAGATTCCTCTAACGGCTTCGGAGTTTTTTTGTAGCGGGTTTTGTTTGTTTAATAAGAGGCATAATTCGTTTGACTTTTGGCTTTTTTCCTTTCGCATTTTTTGTACTGGTTGAAGAAGCTTTTACAGGCAATTTTTTTTGCTGAATTTTTGTTTTTCCTTTTTCTTTTTTTAAGGAGCTTTTTTCTTTAGTTGATTTTGTCGGTTCTGTATCTGATTTTTTGCTTATTGAAGCCTGTGATTTTTTTTTGTTAAGAGGAATTTCGCTCAATTCATCATCATCATCATCTTCGTCATCTAATGAGGAATCGAAAGAGTCTTTTGTAGATGGAGAGGTTTGGAAAGCGGACCCTTCTGTCCAACGGCTCGATAAAGAGCGAAGAGCGGCAAGTTTTTGCGACAGCGAAGCATTTGAATCCATGACTTGTGTCTTTTTGCCAGCAAATAGGGGGTCTTCCTCTTGAAATTTAGAAGAAAAGGGAGAGAAAGTGGAAGAGGTGTGAAGCTCAGGGGTAAATAAAAAAGGGCGTATTGTAGGAGGAACGGTCGTATAGATATCGAGAGTCACTTGGGGTTCTACTTCGAGTTTAACTACTTGCTTTGGGGGTCGTCCTCGCTTGGGTCTTGGATTCAAGGCTTCATTAGAATAATAGGTTTTTGCGCGAGTTACGAGTGTTTTGCGGGCGGTTTGGATTTCTTTGCTTACTTTTGACAAAAACAGAGATTGCTTTAATTTTTCAACCAATGGCTTTGGTAAATCTAAATCTTCTTCGAAAACAAAATGGAAATGATTTTGCCTAAGCCACTCAATAATTCGAATTCGGGAACGCTCTTGATAAAATTGTTGCCACTTTTCTTGTTCTGCATGATGGTCGTAAATGAATTCTACAAAATTTTCCCGCGCTTCTTTTGATTGAATAATGTCTAAAAGTTTTTCCTTTGTATCGATGTCATACACTTTTTCATTGACAAATCCTTCCATAATCTTTTTTGTTTCATAAAAAGAAAGTTTAGGAATCGGACAATAACGGTCGGGGTTTGCTCTAAGCTCTTTTTCGCAATTTTCTAAATCTGGTTGTGGTTTATCTAGATCGACATAAACCAGAAATCCTTCTAATCTGTCTATGTAAAAATCTCTTTCGTCATCCGATTTTGCGAATGCATCTATTAATCGATGACATCGAAGAATCAAAGGATTTTGCGCTTCTTGTTTGGTTTTTGCAGCCATGTTTTTTCCTTACTCGGTTTTTTTCTTATTCGGTACTCAAATTAGGAAGATTTTTCAGATTTATTTCTCCTTGGTATACGAATGTGGCGGGTCCGGTTAATCGAACCTCATTCCACGAAGGGGTAAATGTGACGATCATTTCTTCTCGAGATTTGGTTTGCACAGAAATCGGGCTTTGGAATTGATATAAATGAGCTGCACACAAAGCCGCTGCCACAGCACCTGTTCCACAAGCTAACGTTTCTCCTTCTACTCCTCTCTCAAAAGTTCTGATTTTTATTTTTTTCTTTTCAATGCATTGTGCAATGGTCGCATTTGTTCCATGAGGTTGCCAATGAGGGTGGTGTCGAATTTTTTTCCCCCAACCTTCTATATCGAAAGAGTCGATATTTTCTACGAAGGTTACTGCATGAGGAACTCCTGTATTAAGGCAATGGATTGCTTGGCTGGTTTGTTGCATAGGTATAGAGACATTCCAGGCAATGTTGTCAATAGTTCCTATTTCGATGGTAATGTGGTTTTCGTTTTCTATTACCCAACTTTTGATAATTCGGTGTTGGAGCTCGATTGAAAATGAAGGAAGTCGAAATCCAAGAGAAATGAGAAACTGTGTGCAGCATCGGACACCGTTTCCACACATTTCCGCTTCATTGCCATCGGCATTAAAAATGCGCATTCGAAAGTCTGCTATTTCCGAATCTTCTAAAAGAATCACTCCATCTGCACCAATTCCATAGTGGCGATGACAGATCTTTTTGATTAGGGTCGATCGTTCAGAAATAGGAAAATGATCATTTCGATTATCAAATAAAATAAAATCGTTTCCACTACCTACATATTTAAAAAAAGGAAACTGCATTAGTTTAATAGACATGTAGGTTTTTTCTAGCTTAGAGATGTTTTTCTAGCTCATCAAAACGAGTAATAATGGCGTCAAGCAACCCAAAATCTAATGCTTCTGTTGCAGTCATCCATGTATCGCGATCAATGGCCTTTTCAATAACAGCAAAAGCTTTTCCTGTGGCTTGTACGTAAATTTCGATCAGAGCATTTCTTGTTCTAATCATTTCTCGCGCTTGGATGTCTAAATCGGTGGCTTGTCCCTTGATAACACCTGATAATAGGGGTTGGTGAACCATAATGCGAGAACGAGGGGTGGCGAACCGCTTCCCAGGAGCTGCGCAGAGGCTAAGGATCGATCCCATAGAAGCAGCGAGTCCTGTGACGAGAGTAATCACGGGAGATGAAATCATTTTTACTTGATCCCAAATCGCAAACCCAGAATCTACGGCTCCGCCGGGGCTGTTGATGACAAATAAAATGGGTTTCCCAGGGCTAGTTAATTCTAAATACCATAGTTTTCGGATGATTTCTTTGGCGGAATCCCCGTCAACGGCATCAGATAGAAAAATCCGACGAGCCTCTATAAGGGAATGTTCAATTTTATCAGCCATTCTGGAAGGGGTATGATCTTTTTTTTCTTTGGTTCTAGCCATTCACAATCTCCGGTTAATGGCTGGATTGTATAAGATCCTTTATTTATTCATCAAAAGATTTCAGGGTAAAGAGGAAAACGGGCTAATAATGCATGCACTCTATTTTTGGCTTGTTCTAGAACAGAAGGGTCTGTGACAGAATTCGCTTTGCTAGGGTGTCCTGTTTTAGCAACAATGCTTGGTCTAGTATGAGAGAGAACTAACGAAATAATTTCTCCAATTTCTTTCATTTCTTCCTGTGTCATGCCAAGTGTTGTAATGGCGGCTGTCCCTAAGCGTAAACCAGAAGTATACCAAGCTCCTTCGGAATCAAAAGGAATCGCATTTCTATTAGCTGTTATGCCAGCCGCTCGTAAAGCTGTTTCTCCTTGTCTTCCCGTTAATCCAAAAGAGGAGATATCTAATACAAGTAAGTGATTTTCAGTCCCTCCAGTGACGAGACGGATTCCCTTTTGTAAAAACAACTCTGCCATTGTACGAGCATTTTGAACGATTTGATGGGCATAGGTTTTAAAAGCCGGAGTATTTGCTTCTTTAAACGCGATTGCTTTAGCTGCAATGACTTGTGGAAGTGGTCCTCCAAGAACTAAAGGGCATCCTTTATTGACTGCTTCACTGAATTCATGCGTGCTCAAAACAAATGCGCCTCGAGGGCCTCGCAAAGTTTTATGGGTGGTGGAAGTGACTAGATCCGCATAAGGAATGGGGTTGTATTCGCCTGTAAATACCCCTCCTGCGACCAATCCTGCAAAATGAGCCATATCAACCATGAGGACTGCACCCACTGAATCAGCAATTTCCCTCATTTTTGCAAAATTTAGTTTGCGAGGATAGGCAGAATAGCCAGCTATTAAGATAGTAGGTTTTTCCACCGACACTTGTTTTGCCAATGTTTCGTAATTGAGCAATTCGGTTTTTGGATCGACGTCGTATTGTACGGCTTGGAAAATTTTTGAAGAAATATTGTGACGATAGCCGTGGGTGAGATGACCGCCAGAAAGTAAAGACATTCCCATCAGTTTTTGATTCACCAAGAGTTGCCTTATAGATTCGTATTCTTCTTTTGAGAGTTCGTCCAATGTTTTCTTGCCG
>JABDGJ010000045.1 GCA_013286075.1 Chlamydiota bacterium | reverse complement strand
CAGAAATGAGTTTTATTAAGTCATTAGGAATAGAGAGGCATCCATCGTCCACTAACTTCGTTATCTCCTTATGTACTATCTTCCGGTTCACTCGAATCTCTGTAGTTTTTGGCTCATTGAAAGATCTTACTTTATTTCCGACAGAATTGAATAGTGATGATATCATCGCCATCTCCTTATTTTATAATAATAATAATTTTTATGGCGGTAATTATATATCAGCTCAACCTTAAAGTACAATCAGTGTTGCATTATGCGATCAGATTAGAAACTCTGAAAATGCATTATTTACCAGAGATCAAAGAGAACGGAGAATGCATTATTTTTCACAGCCTCTGTGTGGTAAATATTAAAAACTCGTTACGCATTGAACTTAATCTCGATCTTAATCATGATCTTAATCTTGCTTTTCTTTATTCGATAGTGCACGTGGTTCAGCATTCGAGTGCGCTGCTTGCCTAGATGTTCTTGTTGCAAAAAAGAAGATTGATGGAAATAAAGTAAAGAATGGGAAAGATCAACTGTATCAGATTGTTTCGATGTTGATCGGATTGATACGCGCCAATTCAGAGCGAAATGTGTGAGGAAAAAGATCAAGATTAAACAAGATTAAGATCATTTGTAAGGTGAATTAAAAAGAGTTATATTTTATGGAATTAGGCAATAGGGTCAATTAAACAAGTCAAAGAATTTAGAGATAAATCAAAGAAGGTCACTGAATTCTTTTTCGGTAAGAATTGCAACTCCTATGACTTTTGCTTTCTCTAGTTTTGAACCTGGATCGGTGCCTACTAAGACATAATCAGTTTTTTTGCTCACAGATTCGGTCACCTTTCCTCCTCTCTCTTTAATCTTATTGCCAGCTTCCGTTCGAGTAAAATGCTCTAAGGTTCCGGTCAATACAAATACTTTTCCTTCAAAGAGATGTTCTTTCCATTGGAATATCTGGCTTGATTCTACTTGCACTCCCAAGGCCAACAATCGCTCTATCTCTATTCGATGTTCCTTCCGTTGAAAAAAATGGACAACCGATTGTGCAACCTTATCCCCAATTCCATTGATTTTTTTTAATTCTTCTTCTGTCATCTCATGCAATCTTTGTATATTTCCGGCGTGAGATGCAAGAATATCCGCTATTCCGCTCCCTACATAGGGAATCGCTAAGGCTAAAATGAAACGAGATAGAGTCACCCGTTTTGCTTCCTCAATGCTTTTGAGCAAGTTATCGACCGATTTGGATTTAAATCCTTCCAGAGTAGAAATTTGTTCTCTTGTAAGCGCGAAGATGTCAGATGGGTGAAGAACAAGCCCTTTATTTACTAATTGGATAATGACTTTTTCCCCCATGTGATGAATATCCATGGCATCCTTTCCCACAAAATAGGCCAGGTGTCGAATGATTTTTTCCAGGCAATTTTCATTAGGGCACCGAACTGCTACCTCCTCTGGAACCCGAATGACTGGCGTATGACAAGAGGGGCATGCATTGGGCATTTTCCAAGGAATAGTATGAGCCTCCCGCTTTGCAATATCTACTCCAATGACCTTAGGAATGACGTCCCCTCCTTTTTCAATCCACACCCAATCGCCAAGTCGGATATCTTTTCGTTGAACTTCTTCTTCATTGTGAAGTGAAGCTCGGCTGATTGTACTTCCAGCAAGGAAAACAGGTTCCAATTCAGCCACAGGGGTCAGAACTCCTGTTCTACCGACCTGCACCGCAATAGCAAGAACCTTTGTCTCCGCTTGATTGGCTGCAAATTTATAGGCAATCGCCCAACGAGGATTTTTCCCAGTTGATCCAAGATTTCTTTGTTGTTTAAATTCGTCCAGTTTAATCACAATCCCGTCGATCTGATAAGGGAGAGTATCGCGAATAGAGTGAACATGTTGTGCGAAGGCCCAAATATCGTCAATGGAATGGCAAGTAGCAACTAACTCTAAAGTTGGTAGTCCCATTGATCGAAGCCAGGGGCTCACTTTTGATTGTCGATCAATTGTTTCCGTTGCTTCTTCAGCCACTCCATAAAACACAATAGATAAGCCCCGTTTAGCTACTTCTTTAGGGTTTAGCAATTTGAGAGAACCTGCGGCAGCATTTCTTGGATTTGCCCATAGCGGTTCTCCATTTGCCATTCTTTGTTCATTCAGTTTCTCAAACGTAGCGCGAGGCATAAATACTTCTCCACGCAATTCCATATAGGAAGGGATATGTTCTCCATAGAGCTGTAAGGGAAGCAAAGAAATGGTCCGCATATTGGAGGTGATGTCATCTCCTTGGGAACCGTCCCCTCGTGTTACTCCTTGCACAAATATTCCATTTCGAAAGATAGCTGAAATTGCAATGCCATCCATCTTAAGTTCAGCTGTAAAAGAAACGAATTGATTTTCTGTCCATTTCTGCATCCGTGCAATGAATTCCTCAATTTCCTCCTTTGAATAAGAATTAGCAAGAGAGAGCATGGGAATTTTGCGGCTGACTGCATGAAAACCGTCTGTAAGAGTTTCTCCTACTCGTTGCGTGGGAGATGCCAAAGTGATCCATTCTGCATGTTCCTTTTCAATGTCTTCGAGCTTTTTATACAAAAAGTCGTATTCCTCATCGGAAATTTCTGGTGCATGCTCGATGTAATACCTTCGATTGTGATGCCAAATTGTCTCACATAGCTGTTCGTACTGCTGTTTAGTTGTCATTGAAGAATTTATGGTTTGATTGCAAAAATCATTGTTGCGAGAGGGGCCAAAGAAATTTGAATTCCAATTCCTGGAATAATTTGAGGCTGCGGGTTCAATTGATTGGACCCTCCATACCTTTCTGCGTCTGAATTAAATACCTCGGTGATCTGTTGTACAGCTGGCACATGAATGATATAGTGGGGCAAATAAGAAGGGGTAAAATTATGAACGCATAATAGAGTTTCTTGATTCCCTTTTCGCAAATAGGTAATTACGCTATTTTGCGTATCTTGAAAATCGATCCATTCAAAAGTATCATGATGAAAATCTTTAGACCAAAGAGCGGGATGATCAAAATAAAAATGATTAATTTCTTGCACAAGGCGCTGAATCCCGCTATGCGTTGGAAAGGTGAGTAAAAACCACTCAATTTCTCGATCGCAATTCCACTCATTCCATTGTGCTATTTCGGTTCCCATGAAAAGTAGCTTTTTTCCTGGTTGGCAGATCATATAGGTAAAGAGAAGTCGCAAGTTGGCAAACTGTTGCCACATATCTCCTGGCATTTTGCTAATCATGTTTTTCTTGCCGTGCACTACTTCATCGTGAGAAAAAACGAGAATATATTGTTCCGAAAACGCATAGAGAAGACCAAAAGTAAGATCGTGTTGGTGGTGTGCCCGAAAGTAACAATCTTTTGAAAAATAACGGAGAGTATCATTCATCCAACCCATATTCCATTTCAAATCAAATCCTAAACCTCCCTGCTCTACAGAATGGGTAACACCTAAAAAAGCAGTTGATTCTTCGGCAATAGTGAGTGCACCTGGACACCTTTTATGGACGATGGAATTGAAGTGTTTGATGAATTCGATGGCTTGGAGATTTTCTTTTCCTCCATAGATATTGGGAATCCATTGTCCTCCTTCTCGCCCGTAATCGAGATAAAGCATAGAAGCCACTGCATCTACTCGAAGAGCATCTACATGCATTTCCTCAAACCAAAAGAGCGCATTGGCTATTAAAAAATTAGTTACTTCATGCCTGCCAAAATTGAAGATATATGTATGCCAATGAGGATGATATCCTTCGCGCGGATCCGCATGCTCATACAAGGGAGATCCATCAAACTTTCCTAAAGAAAAAGAATCTGTCGGAAAGTGGCCAGGAACCCAATCGAGAATGATCCCAATGCCGTGTTCGTGAAGATAATTGACAAAATATTTAAAATCTCTGGGTGTGCCAAATCGACTAGTAGGGGCATAATATCCCGATGTTTGGTATCCCCATGATTGATCAAACGGATGTTCTTGTATGGGCAATAACTCAATAAAGTTAAAACTCATTTTCTGACAATATTCGGTTAATTCGTGGGCAAGGTCTCGGTAATTCATGAAAGAACTTTCCTTCTTTTTCCAAGAGCCAAGATGAACTTCATAGATCATCATAGGGCCAGAAAGAGACTTTTCTGGTGTTCGATTTTTCATCCATTTTTGATCGTTCCAAACAAAATCATCAGAAGAGGTCAATACAGAAGCTGTCAATGGACGAACTTCTGATAACAGAGCGTAAGGATCTGATTTGAGTATTCTTTCTTCTTGCTGTGTCTGAATTTCAAATTTATATTTTTGCCCTTCTGTCAATCCTGGAATAAAAATTTCCCAGACCCCGGAAGAACCAAGCACGCGCATCGGATTGACTCTTCCGTCCCAATAGTTAAAATCTCCCACGACAGAAACACTTTTTGCATTGGGTGCCCAAACGGAAAACTTTGCCCCCAGTACCCCTTGGTGCTCTGTCAGCCGTCCTCCCATTCGATTGAATAACTCGTAATGTGTTCCTTTTGCGAATAAATATTCATCTAATTCGCCAAATGTTCTTTCAAAAGCGTATAGATCGTGTGCCAACCGCCCATTTTGGTGATACACTCGGTAATCGAGGAAAGTCGTATGAACGGGAACTTGATACTCAAACAGTCCTGCCTCATGTATTTTTTTCGTTTCGGTAATCGCTCCAAATATTTCTAACAAAGTGTGCTGGGCTCCTGGGCGCCAAAGTCGAATCACTTTGTGAGATTCTGCCGCTTGAAGCCCTAAAAAAGCATGTGGACAATGGTGTGAGACATGGATGATTTTTTCTATTTGATCTCTGAAATTTTTCTTTGAAGAAATTGTTTGTTTCATATGGAAAAGATGACGTTTTTACTCAAAATTGTCAAAAAAAAGCTTTTCTCCTTCTGATAAGATCACTGTTTTCGAACAAACAACCCTAGTACCTCGATCTTTTTTGTTTCTTCTCAATCGAAAAAATCGAATGTTGGATTTGAATTGAAAAGTGACTTCTTGCTCAAAAAGACTAAAAACGATCATCCGACGAATTGTTTTTTTTTGTCCATTCTATGCTACAAAAAATTCCGTTTCCTAATGACACATCCAATAACCGACCGACAGGAAGACTAGGTAACAAAGAAGGAAGAATCGAAATAGTAGATTCTATTTTTTTGATCCATAGTTCTCGGATGATTTGCGATCCAGAAGATAAAAGAAGAAGTGGAGAGCTGTCGTTTGACTGAAAAGGAGGTAATGGAATCCCTAAAAAACGGGTATCTTCGAAATGAGGAACTAATAAATCGGAAAACCCTACTTGTATGAGATGTTGCCAATGAGATTCTGCTATCACTCCATGTGATTCTTGGCATTGGTCGAGTAAAGCAAGAGTTCCTCCTGTAGCTCCTTTATTTTCTATGAAAGGAAGTAATTGCCCTAATCGGTGCCAAACAGGAAAAAATTCGGATAGAAGCAATCTTCGATTAACACCTTCCCAATCCAATTGTTTATGACTTCCTAAAGATAACCTATCGCAAGGGGGAATTTCATAGGGAATAAAAGGGTCATTGGATAAAAAAACCACTGTTTGCTTGGCAAATAAGTGATAGGATTGATTTCCTTCTTCTAGCCGAATTCCAGATGAAGGAGCTCTCTCTAAAGAAAATTCGACCCCCTTTTTGTTTCCAGAAAGCAATCGGTAGCGTACGTACCCATTTTTGCTCATTCCCCACACTCGAATACATCCATTTTCTAAATCAGCGCAGACAGTAAACTGCTCAAAGAAACCAGGAAGATCCAAATGGATTTCTACTATGTTTTTCGGAATTGTTCCGATTATATCGTACAAACGAATAAGGCAAGGATATACTTCTACGACATAGGTGGATCCAGGCAATACAACTTTTGTTCCGGGGCGATGCGAAAACGGATATAAACGTTGATTGATTTCAATATTCATAAAACTCGTCCCACAAACCCGCTTGGAGTATTCTCTGTCAGTTCTACTCGGATCAATTGATTAGCTAAGAACAGTCATAGTCCTACCAACAAAGCGTTCTCGGAGGGAAAAACTCAATTGC
>JABDGJ010000044.1 GCA_013286075.1 Chlamydiota bacterium | reverse complement strand
CTTTATCAATTTTAATGGACAGGACCATGATGCCAAGATCATCATCCAAAGAAGTCCCCGAGAAATATTGAAAACCATTTTTCTAAAAGATGAAATTGTAGAGGCGGTCATTGCCAAGAGAAACGAGTTGGCCGCTCCTAATGGAGGAGCAGGAGCGGACGCCCTCTTCCGAGAAGAATTTATAAATAAGCGAAGACCCAATCTCGACGACAAACTGTTAGACTTTCAGATCTCCTCCTCCAACAAAACAGGATATGATTAATCCACTCACTCCTCAGATATATATCCTATTCCGTGTGTGTCCCATCCTTGCCCTACATAGGTTTTAAATATAGCATAGTCTCCATAGCTCATTAATACTTTAATTTGTTTGCCATTCAAGTCTTTTATTTGAATTTCTTCCAAGTCGGTAAAAAGAGAAGTAAAAAAATATTTTATTTTTTTGAAGAAGCCGTTATCTGTAATAACTTTTATTCCATTTTCGGTTGTTGTTGAAGAAAGATGATCTTCCCCATTTACTCGATGAAGATAAATATTGTATCCATCTCCATAAGAACACATTTTATTATTTGTAATTATTTTACCCATCATATTCTCCTTTTTTACTTAAAAAACTAAAATTAACTACTAACAAATATAGTATCATACAAACATATAAGAATATATTAAAAAATAATCAAGAAATGATTAATTTAATAAAAAAAGCTGTTAAAAAACATTAATGAGATTTAGAGAATAATTCCTCTGGATCTTTTGTTTTCGCGCTAGTGGAGACTTTTTGAAATAATTTATTTATATTAAAGAACCAGGCGGAGAGAAAGAAAAAAGCGGTAAAGGTGGATCCAAGGATAGAAAATTGGGTGAATTGTTCGAGAAAGGTTATGGGAAGAGAAATAGGGGCTCGGACCAATCCTAAGCTTGCCCCGGAAAATAGGGATAAATCGAGAGAAAAAGTGACGAACGCAGCAAGTGCTGAACAGAGAATAATTTTACCAATTAAAGGGACGAGAGAGTGAAAAAAATCGATGCTGAATGTTTTATGCAAATGAAATGAGAGAAAAAAAAGATTGCCATAGGCTGCTATACTCGTAGACAGGGCAAGGCTTGCTGGCCCGTATTGCAACAGAGAGACAAAAAGGAAATTTAGAGAAACATTGATGACAAGCGAAAGGAGCGAGCTGATTGTTGGAATTCGGTAGTTTTTTACTGCATAAAAAGCAGGCGCAAATAAAAGGGTAAGTCCCATGGGGACGAGGCCGAACCCATAGCCCCAAAGACATAGGGTTGTTTGTTGTACCGCTTCTTGCCCAAAATCTCCTCTCCCATATAGCAAATTAATACCTGGTATTCCTAGTACAACCATCCCCACCGTGCATGGAATGAATACAGCGACTGCATGAGAAACAGCTTCTGTGAGCAGTTTTTTGTAGATAAAATGATCGTGAATGGCTCTTGCAAGAGAGGGAAAAAGTGCCATCGAAAAACCAATTCCGAATAAGGCTAGTGGAAGTTGCTCAATATGGATTGCATAATTTAAATAAGCAGGGCCTTCTAATGAGGCTTGTCTTGCAAACACAACGTCAAGCCCACTATTGATTTGAGCAGCACTCACTCCGATAATTCCCAGAGAAATAGAAGCAATGGATGCTCGAATCTCTTTTGTGAACAAAGAATATTGAAAACATTCTTTCCATGATAAATATTTCCGCAAAAAAAGTAAGACGGAAGGAAGGATCAATATCCATTGCATCATTGTGCCAAGCGTGACCGCCCAAGAGAGGTATTGTGTCGCTTCTGAGAGAGGGTAATCCCGATAGATCCAGATAGAGGCAATCCAAACGATATTGAAGAGAAGAGGAGCAATCCCTATCAGAAAAAACTTTCTCTCGCATTGCAATAATCCGGAAGAAATGCTAAATAAGCACACAAAAAGAAGACCGGGGAAAAGAATTGTCGTTAATGAAGCGATCAGCCGATTTCCTTCGCTCCCATAACCACTAGTAAGCCAACTAGCCAATCCCCCTTCTACGAAAACAATAATCCCTAACAGCAAGAAAGATAAGGAGTACAGAATATCTCGGAAAAACAAAGCAGCTTGTTTGGGGTCTTTTTTTCGATGCTCTTCAAAATGAGGAATAAAGCTATTTAATAGAGCCCCTTCGCCAAATATTCTTCTTAATATATTGGAAAGGCGGAAAGCGACAAAAAAGGCAGCAATCGAAGGATTCACACCGAAGCAAAATGCCATTGATAGATCCCGAACAAGTCCCCCAATTCGGCTTAAAAAAGTGCCAGAAGCGAAGTGAAGAACAGACGAAAGGATAGAGTGAGGTTGTTTAGATGAAGTCAACTGAAATGCTCGCTCGATTGTAAACCTTTTCGGAGTAAAAAACCGATAATTTGGCATCGTTCTTTTTTTAAGGAACAATTCTGGCACCGTTTATTTGCATAATAGTCTAAATTTTCTCGCACAATATAGAGAGGAGCACGAGTGATTTGAGTCACATAACCAAAACCCTCGAGATTTTTTAATATTTTCCCATCAAGAGTTCGGACACCTCGCAATATATAGGCAATCCTGCCTGTTGTTTTCTCTTTGTTTAAAATCTCCAAAACTCTGCCTAAATTTGTTTTTCGACAAGCATCATTCAATCGTTCTGATACTTTTATTAAATCTTCTATTTTTGGAGATAGCAGAGAAGAGGAAAAGGTCCCCATATTTATAGGAACAGAGGCGCTTCTGAATAGGAATGTGTTCATTTTTGCACAAATATTTATTGATAAGATAAAAAATGCTATATATTTTAATTTTTTATTATTCTCATTAGTTACCTTATGTTAACACTAAAAGAACCTATGCTGCAATAAAATAGGTTATACTAGTATGGCAACAACTCGGCCCCGAAATATAGGTCCCTTGCAAGCGGCGGCGATCTTGTATGGAGATTGGGGGACAAGCAAGGCATATGTCATTGGGCTCGCCTTTGCTCTTGCTGGATATAGCTCATTTTGGCTAATCGCTGCCGTTTCCATTCTCATCATCTTAGTTGGGTTCAACTATATTTCAATTTGCAAATATAGCCCTTTTGGAGGGGGTGTGTATGCCTCTGCTCGCAAGCATTCCGATGTGCTTGCTCTAATTGGTGCTTTTTTTTTGCTCGGTGATTATCTGATCACAGCCGCCTTAAGTGCACTATCCTGTTTTTCTTATCTAGGAGTGACTTATCCCGCTTTTTGGGCAATGGGATCGATTATTTGCATTGGGGGCATCAATTATTTTGGTCCTCGCCATTCTGGAAATCTAGCCTTACTGATTGGAAGTGCTACGGTAATTATGGTAATCGGTTTAGCAATTGTATCGATTCCTTATATTGGTTCAGCCATGAATCGGCTGGAACCTCTCGAACCTGGGATAATAAAAAATTGGGATCATTTTGTAGGAATTATTGTTGCTTTGTCTGGCATTGAAGTCATTGCAAATGCAACAGGAATGATGCAACTCGATCCTCAATCTACTGAAGGACATCCCTCTGTCCATCGCACAGCAAAAAAAACCATTCTTTGGGTGATGATTGAGGTCGCCTTTTTTACTGCTTTTTTTGGGTTTGTGGTCAATGCGCTTCCCAATTTGAGAATAATAGACCACCAGGTTATTACCCCTGATGGGCAATCTATTCGAGATTCTTCTCTTCGATATATGGGAGAATATTTTATTTCTCATTTTTTGGGGTGGAGAAGCTATCGGCAATGTTTTCGGATTAGCCATTGGATTTGTGTTTGCCTTACTTTTGCTGTCTGCGGTAAATACAGCCATTATCGCTCTCGTTTCTCTTCTTTTTGTCATGTCAAGAGATGGGGAAATGCCCGAATTATTTCAAAAATTGACTCCGTTTGGTGTCCCTAAATATCCTTTGTTATTAGCAGTAAGCGCTATGGTGACCATTTTGCTCTTTATCCAAGATATCGCTTCTTTAGCTAATCTTTATGCCGTTGGTTTCGTAGGAGCTATCGCATTGAATATAGGTGCGCATGCTGCAGATCGCTCGATTGATATGAGGAAAACAGAACGGATATTTATGTGGAGTACCTGTTTTCTTTTGACACTCATCGAAATTACTTTGTTTGTTACCAAACCAGATGCCAGACGATTCGCCATTTCAATCATGGCAATAGGTCTTGTTTTGCGGATGTTTGTCGTCGAATATCGACAAAAACAATGGGCTGCTAAAAAAATTACTCTGCGCCATTCCTCTTTATTTGCTGATGACATGCGGATGCCTCTTCATGAAGGAGCTATTCTCTGCGCTGTTCGAGCGATTGGAAAAACCTTAGACTTTGCAATAGAAGAAGCCAAACAATACCACCAACCTCTCTATATTCTTTTTATTCGAGAACAAAAAATTGTAACAACAGATGATCGAAGCCGAGCATGGGTAGATGATGAAGAGGCATGCCGAATTTTTGAATTTGCCAAACAAGCCGCTCCTGACATCAATATGAAATTTTTTTATGTTGTCAGCACATCTCCTGTCGATACTATTGCTGATATGGCTGAAAAACTGCATGTATCTCGATTGATTTTGGGACAACCCCGCCATAGTCTCTTATTACGACTATTGCGAGGAAACATTATTCACGAAGTATCAGAAAAACTCTCTTCAGAAATTGACCTTATTGTCATTTCTTAAAGACAAGTACTCTTGGCAGCGAAGAAAAGCAAAAAAAATAATAGGAACAAATAAGCCCGAAAAGAGCACTTTGGTATAACAGGAAGAAATTGATTCTTCTCGGAAGCTATAAAATGCGTGTTAAATCCGTCCTAAGAGCATCAAAATAATCAAAATTAATAAGACAACACCAAGCAATCCACTTGGTCCATATCCCCATCCTGTACTGTAAGGCCAAGATGGAAAAGCTCCAACTAACAATAAAATAAGAATGATGAGTAAAATTGTGCTCATGTGATCCCCTGTCAAATTTCCTAATTTTTGAACGTGCGTCAATATAATTTTATATATGACGCTCAAGAAGATTTTTTTCAAGTGCTGCATCAACTCAGATTCTATTGAGCACGTAAAAATTGCCCATATGGTGTAAATATGGCTCGGAAAGGATGGCTAGAAAAGAAATGTAATCAATACCTATTCTCTAAAGGAGTGAAAAAAGAGTTTTGAAAAATTATCCAAAACTCTATTAAGATGATCTATCTTCGACGAGACTCTCCTTCTCGACGATCTGTTCCTCTATATAAATCAGCTCCGTGTCTAGAGGTACCAGCTTCTCCCTCTCTACGCTCAGCCTCTGATCTACTTGCCGTTCCTTGCCTAGATTCTTCACTCTCATTCTCATTTCTATTGTGATTTCTTCCCCACTGAGCTTCCCCAGCCTGACCCGCTTTTTGCTGTTGCGCATGTGAACCGTCTCGAGTATGGCCTTTTCCATTCCCTTCACTTTTTGTTTGTTTCTCCGAATGAGTTTCGGCTTCTCTATGATGACCATCTCCTTGGCGATTCATTTTCGATTTAGCTGTCATGCTATCCCCCTTATAATTAATATTAAACGAGAGAATAATTATTTACGCTAGAGCATCTATAACAGAAAAATACATAACCCTCTCATTTACAATGAATAACATTAAAACTATTTTTAATTCAAAAAAAATCGATTTACGCGCCCTTTAACATAAATATTTGTATTTTAATCGACTTTAAAATCAGTTATAATTACAATACTAATAATAAAAAATTTTGGTTACTATGATAAATCAACTAGCAATACGAGAAACACCTGCTATTGGTGAATTTGTTCATTCTGTCCTAGACTCAATAGATAAATACGCGAGAAATATATCATACTATTTTGTAAAAATAATCTGGTTACCTGGAGAAATCTTAGATTTTGTATCCAATTTACCTGGGGAAATTAGCTATTATCTCTTTAAAAATATCACGGATGGATTCTGGAGAGCAAGTTCTTCCATGAACCAAATGATTAACTTCTCTGAAGCATTCCGCATTAAAGCCGAGCTCCAATGCGCTGAAGACTTATGGGTAAATAAAGTTATGAGTCTCAAAGCCGAAGTTAGATGAATAAGAAAAGGGCGGGAGAACCCCACCCTTTTGTTGTAGATTACGGATTTTTATCGTCGATGATTTCGACTTCTGCTTCCTCGATGTCATCTGGAGCTTTTGCTCCTCCGGATGAGTTTTGTGGCTCTCCCGA
>JABDGJ010000043.1 GCA_013286075.1 Chlamydiota bacterium | reverse complement strand
GGTTTCTCCTCCAGATCCAAATCCATAGCTATGGAGCCCAGTTCCTAGAATGTAATTTACTCCATACCAAGTAAAACTAATGGCAAACATGCCAATAATAGCCCCCAAAGCAAGACCAAAAGGTCCGATATGATGAAAACGGTAGGCATGGATAAAAAGAAGATAGGTGCAGCTCGAAATACAGGCCCACGATTCTTTTGGATCCCAATCCCAAAAGCGGCCCCAACTTTGAGCGGCCCAAATTCCTCCTAAGATTGTTCCGGTAATTAACAAAAAAGTTCCGCTATAGAGAGCTTGTACAATGGGAGGAATAAGGGAAGGAATTTCTTTTTTATATATGGCGATTGACCCCAAATAAAAATGGGCAATAATAGCTCCTAAGGCAAACAGGCCATAACTTCCGACGACCATCATGACATGAGTTGCTAACCAAAATTGTGAATCCAATACTGCCTGCACAGGATCGAAATCTTGCCCGTAATCACTTAATTCAATGAGAGTCAATAGAAAAATCGCTAGAAGAGATCCGGCAAAAGAGAGGAGAGGTTGTTTCCAAAAATAGGCGATACAATAAGAAACGAGGGCTGCTATCCATGGGACATACAATATTGTTTCAAACATATTGGAAACAGGGGGTCTTCCTGCAATGTACGATCGAGTGAAGAGAAGAACCGTATGAAGAAAAATCGCAATACAAAAACAAACCGAAGGAAGAAGAGAGTGAATCCATATCTTCCGATACTGTAAGAATAGGAGGAATGCGCTGAGTGTATACAGAAAAATGAGGATCCGAATCCAAGAAAAAGAAGAATAGAGTGTTTCTATTTTGAGTTGTAACAAGGAGGGAAAGGAAATTGATTTTTGATGCCCCTTTTTTGCGACTCTTCCAGCAAGTGAAATATAGGACTTTTTTAATGCTTGCCCGAGTTGATTTTGCAGATGGTTTTGTATGGTAATAGAAGCCTTTGATTGAATGGCTACATCCAATTGGATGTATGCTTCTTTGATGGCAGAGAATTCTTCATCAGAGTAAAGAGTAAAGTTTTTAGCAGAGACCAATTTTTGAGAAAAAGGATCAAAAATTTGAGTGTAAAAGGCCTTCAAAGGATACCATTCTGTTGGTTCTATTTTGCTTGGCAATGCATAAAATAGGATCCCGCTTTTTTTTAATCTTTCTACAAGAGGATATCTTTGTTCTAGAATCTTTCCGATTTCTCGAGGAGACCTTCCTTCATTTTGTAAATCATGAAATAATTTTTTGTAGCTTTTTTCTAAAGAAGAATCATCAAATCTCAGACTATTCAACCGGAATAACAAAGGAAGGGAAGAAGGCGAATCAATTTGAAGTTCTCTTACATCATCCGTCAGAATTGAGGATGGATGGTCGCGCAACCAAGATTGTGCGTAGGAAATAGCTGGTTGGTATCTTCCTTGATACAGCACAGGAAATTCGCTTCCCATGTCTGCAAAACAAGGGGAAAAAAACAAAAAGAGTAAAAAACAAGAATATCTCGTCTTACGTAGTAGAAATAGGAAAAGCATTGGGAACGTTTCCGTTTTCCGATTTGTATAGGGCGTGTTGTCAATTGATAATATTTATCATATGATATAATTTATTTTTTTAGGAATTCTCAAAGGAAATATTTTATGCGAAATGAAAAAGTGATCTATGAAATTGATGGTCTTCCTTTTGAAGGATATTGGAGCTTTCCAAAAAATCAAGAAAAAAGGCCGGCGGTTATTGTTGCGCACGCATGGATGGGGCAAGATGATTTTGCTAGGCAGAAGGCAGATGAAATCGCTTCCTTGGGCTATGTTGGATTCGCTGTCGATTTATATGGTAAAGGCAAAATTGCCAAAAATCCTAGCGAAGCACAAGAGCTGATGATTCCTCTATTTTTCGATAGAGTTCTTTTGCAAAGAAGAATTTGTTCCGCACTACGATTGGTTCAGCAACATCCTCTAGTAGATTCTTATAAGGTGGGTGCGATTGGGTTTTGTTTCGGAGGATTGTCAGTAATTGAATTGCTTCGGAGTGGGATTGACGTAAAAGCTGTGGTGGCTTTTCATGCTGTTTTAGGAAATGCGCTTAGAGGAAAAGTAGCGAAGACCGTCCCTATAGCACAAGCAATTGAAGGATCTCTCTTAGTTCTTCATGGACATGATGATCCATTGGTTTCTGAACAAGATATTCAACATTTCCAGACCGAATTTACGAAAGCCAAAGTTGATTGGCAGATGAATATTTATAGTCATACTACGCATGCTTTTACGAATCCAGCAGCTCATGATCAAGAGCATGGTTTGTATTTTCAACCAAAAAGTGCTGCTAGGGCATGGTCTGCAATGGTCCAATTTTTTGACGAAATGTTTGGTTCCTAAAAAAAAGAAGTAACGCACTGCCGATACAAACGAAAAGAGCCCCTGGGTAGGTAAGCCAGTACTTTGCCGGGTCATGATTTACTGCGAATTGTACACATGGAATGTCCGTGTGTAACCATTTCCCAATTCCCGCTAAATAAAAGCGATATCCATCCCATGACTCATAGACATTATTCATACTCAGGGTGTGTGGGATTGCCGGCTGATTTTTAGCTATAATCCAGACATCGCTTTCATAGCTGTACGTTTTGGTGGAATGGGGATAGAAATTTTGCCTCGCTTGTCGCAACCGAATTCGATAGGGAATTTCTTTTTGTTGTGGTTGAAATCGAACGACATATTTTCCATGCAATAGAGGCCATTTATAATTTTGAAAAGTAGGATCATAGGCAAGGGCAATGGTTTCCGTTTTCCCATCTTCGCTGACTTCGAGGACGATACCCGGTCGATGTTCTTCTTTGTTACGAGGGGGTTTTTCAGGAATGATTTCTCGACGTTTCATCCCATTCATGTATTTTTCTTGGACGTGAGGAGCGTATCCAATGACTCTGCATTGTAACCCGGGGAAATGATCGGGATAATATACTTGAGGGAGGAGAGAAGGGAGGAGGATTTCTCTACTACTCGTTTGCCCTTGCTTGTCTCCTTTTTCTATTAATAATGCATAGGTAGAAGGTAAAACGACTCGATTGTTTGCACTTCCTTCACATACCGATAGTATTCCTTGTAATCCGATACTATTTTTTATCATAGTTCCACCGATGATCATCAATAATCCCCAATGAGTGAGCAAGAAAGGAAGATGCTGTCTCTTGAAAGGCCAGCGACGAAGAGCGGAAAAGAGAATATTGATAAAAAACAAAATAAGAAGAGTGAAGAAAAGAGGGTGTTCGTATGTCCAGATTGCAGCCAAGGCGTGAGAGCCTGTGTAACTTTCTATTGCGGTTCCTAGCATGATCACACAAGCTGTGAATGCAATCAAAAAAATAGCAAAATACACTCCCCCTAAAAAATGAAAGAGAAAAACAATATTTTTTTTCATGTAAATTCTTCGATCAATTCAAATGAATGGGCAAATTCTATGATAGCTTCTTTGTGCTGTTGCAGAAGATCTTTAGACCCTATAGCTTTGATTGTGTAATCTGCTTGCTTATATTGATCCAAAGGATTTTTTCCTTGTTGTAATTTTTTCAGATAGAAAGAAGACAATTGCATGCTCCACGCAAGAATAGAGCAATACTTGTTTTGAGTTGTTCCCTCTGCTTCAAAAAAGAGTCCTTGAAATCCTCCGCGAGATTCTGTACGAGTGGAAAGAGCGGATGGATCGAGCGAATCAAATTGATTTTTCCATCGGCCGACCTGCATTTGTGGAGGAATACTTGAACTAAGAGAAGAGGTGGGAAAAGTATGGATGGTGATTCGAATGTATTCTGTCTCATCACCAATAAAAAATTCGGCAATAGGAAGCCGAGTATCTACGACTGATGTATCTTGAGGATGATCTTTCCGTTTCCAATCAAAGGGAACATGAGCGTGATAGACATAAGGGCGATCAAGAGAATGTTTTTCATTCCTTGCTTGAAAGGATTGCCATGTTTTTTGATCGTTATTCTCTTGCGTACAACTTGTTAACAAACAACAAAATATAATGGATATATACCGAAGTGGTCTCAAAATTTGGATTTTTGGCTGCGCCAAAGCCCCGGGATTAAAAGATAAAAAACGGTCCCATATTATAATATTGGGCCTTTTTTTATCTTTATAATCGCGGGAGCTTTCGCGTTGCCAGAAACCAAATTTTGAAATCACTTCGGTATTCTCACCAAAATCATAAAATGCATCAATGCAGGTCCAACTAGAGTTACTTTATTTTACACTTTCAAATTATTTATTTCTAAGTTATACCATCATTCAGGGCGTATCATCAATTGATAATAAACCTTTATTCAAGTTCTTTCCAAGCCGGTGATCACCCGCTTGAGAAATAATCTTGAATAGAGGCTATTAGCAATTGATGACACGCCCTAGTTAAAAAATGGAAATGAATGTCTTTTAATAAAGATGTAGCAAGTCAGATTATCAACCTTCCCTTTTTGGAAACGATGTACAATGCCTTCCAATCAGGCGACATCGCAATCAATTCTTCTTGGGCAAAATTTTTTAATACGATTGATACGGATCAAAATTCTTTTGTAGAGCACATTCCACATACACAGAAAAAAAATATTGATCAGTTAGTAGAAGCCTATCGGCGCCATGGTCATCGGATGGCTCGCACGAACCCTCTGGAAACAACAAAAAGGGAATGTCCATTATTAGATGTACAGGGGAACGGGGAGAAGGAAAAAGAAGTAGAGTCTTTACAAAAGTTGTATTGTCAAACAATTGGTTTCGAATTTAAGGGATTTACGGAACCAGAAGTAGAGGAGTGGATCCAATCAGAAATTGAAAGGGAGAGATTTTTGCAGCCCTTGAGAAAAAGAAGAAAAATTGACAATCTTAGATCTTCTTTCTCAAGCAGAAGCATTAGAGTCCTTTTTACATACCAAACATGTGGGAAAAAAGCGATTTTCCTTAGAAGGTGGAGAAACGCTTATTCCTATGTTGGCACTATTTATTGCAAAAGCCGCAGACAAAAAAGTGCAGGAATTTTTTATTGGGATGTCCCATAGAGGTCGTTTAAATGTTTTGGCAAATATTGTGCACAAACCTCTTTCGAGAATTTTTAAAGATTTTGATGAAGAATATATCCCTTCAAATTCCGATGGTACGGGAGATATTCGATACCACAAGGGGCACACAAATGATGAAGCGGAGACCTATGATGGAAAGAAAATCAAAATTACTCTTGCCTCCAATCCAAGCCATTTAGAATCGATTGATCCTGTGATTGAAGGACAGACCCATGCGAAACAATTTCTTGCTGGAGATGAGAAAGAAAGAATAAGAATTATTCCACTGCTCATTCATGGGGATGGTTCTCTTGCTGCACAAGGAGTTGTCTATGAAACTTTGCAAATGGGGAAATTAGTTGGTTTTGAAACAGGGGGAACGGTACATATTGTTGTGAATAATCAAATTGGCTTTACAACTTCCAAACAAGAAGCTCGTTCTACACTCTATTGCACCAATATTGCGTGGACTTTTGGAATTCCTGTTTTGCATGTCAACGTCGAAGATCCTGAAATGTGTGTGCGTGCGATGCTCTTTGCTTTCGAAATTCGACAAAAATTTCATTGCGATGTATTTATCGATCTAACTTGCTATAGGAAATATGGTCATAATGAGGGAGATGAACCTGCATTTACACAGCCTTTAGAATACCAGATCATCAAAAAAAAGAAATCGATCCGTTCTTTATATGGAGAGCAATTGATTGCAGAGGGAATTATTGATCTTTCCTATATGGCCGCACAAGAAAAAAAGATAAAAGACCGATTACAAGAAGAATTCCAAAGAACAAATCAACTCGTTGAGGAAAATGAATCAGAAGCAGTTGTGGATAGTGAAGCGTTCTTATTTGAATCAGTCACTACTCGCGTGGATCGAGAAATAGTAGAAAAAATATCGAAAGCTTTTAGCGTGATTCCTCCGGACTTTGTAGTTCACTCAAAAATAGAGCATCTCATTAAAGAACGAGAAAAAGTGATCTTAGAAGATGGTTTTTTTGATTGGGGAGTAGCAGAATTTTTGGCATATGGTACATTGGTATGGGAAGGAACTCCTGTTCGATTAGTGGGTCAAGATACTGCTCGAGGAACCTTTAGTCATCGCCACGCTGTATGGGTAGATCAGAAAAATGGGCAAAAATACTTTCCTTTGGCCCATCTTCGAGAAGGACAGGGGAG
>JABDGJ010000042.1 GCA_013286075.1 Chlamydiota bacterium | reverse complement strand
GGTGAAGGATTCCGGTCTCAATTGCTTTTATAGTGGCAATCGCTTCTACACCTCCTGCTGCTCCAAGCAGGTGTCCAATCATTGATTTTGTCGCATTCATTTTAATAGAAGGGGAATGTTTGAATATTTTTTTCAGCGCCCTTACTTCTGCCATGTCCCCAACCGGGGTTGAAGTGGCATGGGCATTGATATAGTTAACATCTTCCGCCTGAATCCCCGCATCTTGCAACGCATTTTGGATGCACGTGGCAACTCCATCTCCATCTGGGCGAGGATCCGTCAAATGATAAGCATCACAGGAAAGCCCTCCTCCCATATATTCTGCAAGAATTGTAGCTCCTCTCTTCTTTGCATGTTCCAAACTTTCTAGAACTAACACACCAGCTCCTTCACCCATAACAAAACCATCTCGGTTTATATCCCAAGGACGGGAAGCACGCTGAGGCTCATCGTTGCGCTGAGACAACGCCTTACAAGCACAAAATCCGGCTAAACCTATGGGAAGAATACATGCTTCTACGCCGCCTGTAATCATGAGATCAGCGTCCCCCTTGCGAATGTGCTCAGCAGCAGAAATAATCGAATAATTTGCAGTAGCACATGCAGTCGAAATAGAATAATTGGGTCCCATAAAACCTAAATCAATTCCTAACATTCCCCCACCCATGTTGGTTAGAATGTAAGGAACAAAAAAAGGAGTTACCTTTCGATTTCCTTTCTCAAGCAAAGTATGCAACCCTTCGGCAAAGACCGACATGCCCCCCATTCCTGACCCTATGAGAATCCCACATTTCTGTTTGTTGAGATGATCGAGTTGATGTAAAGAAAATCCCGCATTTTCCAAAGCTTTTTTTCCTGCAACCATTGCAAAAGCAATGTACTTGTCTACACGGCGCGCTTGCTTTTTATCCATGTACTCGCCAGGATCAAAGTCAACTACAGGCGCCGCAATGCGAGTGGGATAGTCTTCACAAGGAAAAGAAGAAATAGATACAACCCCGCTTTTTTCCGGCTAGAAGATTTTCATAAAAAACATTCACATCATTTCCAAAGCAAGAAACAATGCCCATTCCTGTAACTACTATCCGCTTTCTTTTCATATTGTTATCCGCACATCTACAATTTTTCCCTCTTGCCATAACTGCTCAAGAGCGTATTTTTCTCTTAGATCGGGGGTAAATAAATGAACCACAAAATCGTTATAATCGACAACGATCCAATCTCCTGCCTGTTCTCCTTCGATATGCCAAGGATGCAACCCTTGTAACTTCATTTCTTCTTGAATTGCTTGGCTGAGGGCTTTTACGTGCCGATCAACGGTTCCTTCTGCGATGACAAAAAAATTTGTCATCGAACAAATTTCTCGTACGTCCAATACGATAATATTCATCCCCTTTTTATCATAGATCGCTTGCGCTGCACGATGTAAAAATTCAAAAATTTTATTTGTATCTACCATTGACTTGAATCCTATTATAGCTTGAGAAATTGTACCAATTGATCAGAAAAGAGCGCAATGGGAATTATTGTACGAAAATAGGATATGTTAATTTTTAGGGCATTTTATCAATTGATGACACCCTCTTATAGTCGATTAAGTTTTAAATGAGAATTTGGACAGCGTCAAAATTCTCATTTAAAACTTAATCGACTATATATAAACCATGCGTTTGTATGTACTGCAAAACAGGGGCTGGAAGGAGATGTCCACAATAGAGTGTATGGGTAAGGCGATTGCGAATTTGTGTACTGGAAATGTCCATAAGAGAAGTCGATATCAAACCTTGTTCTATCGCTTCCCGAACGGCAGGGCTCCATTGTTGGTGTTCTTCCAAGTAATTCCCTGATCGAGAACCAATTAATAAAGGAATCATTTGGACTATTTCCTCTACATTATACCAGTCCATAAATCCATAAAGAGAATCTTCTCCTAGTAGTAAAAAAAAATCGAAAAGACTGTTTTCCCGTATTTTTTGCTCAATAAAATATTGCAATGTATGAAAAGTATACGAAGGAGGAAGCCGGTTTTTTTCTACTGAATTCAAATGAAATTGGGGAATCCCTTCAATAGCCAATGCAACCATTGCCAACCGATGTTCTATGGCAATGGGAGGAGCTTCTGTTTTAAAAGGATTAGTTTGTGCTGGGATAAACCATACCTCATCCAATGCTTTTTTCTCCATTAATTCAAACGCCAGGTTGAGATGTCCCATATGTATGGGGTCGAAACTGCCTCCCAAAAGACCTACTCGCTTCATGACATAATCTCCCATCCTTGCCTTCGACAAAATCGCTTAAACCGAAAACCTGGAACGACAGCAATCGGTTTACCTGCGATTTTTAATAAAGGAAGATCGAGACTACTATCAGAATAGATAATCGTCGAGGAAAGAGGGATATCGAGCTGTTTCATCCATTTTTTTACAAAACGAGCTTTTTCCTCCCCTTCCATAATATGGGAAATTTTGTTGAATCTTCCTTCTTTGTCACATTCATATGTTGTTCCTTGCCAGAATTTTATCTGAAGAGCTTCGCCAATTGCTGCGACTAAAAATTGAGGAGAACTTGAAAGGAGTAGCACAATATCGTTTTGTTCCTGCGAAGCAAAAAGATGTTCCGCAACCGGTAAATAGAGCATTGTTGCAAGAGAGCGATCGATAAATTCCTTGACTAAATGAGAAATTTCGGCAGAAGATTTAGAAAAAAAAAATGCGGGAAAATACTTTCTGGTGCAAAAGGTGAACCGACATCCCAAAATAGACATGCCTTACAGAGCTCCACACACAAAGAAGGAAAGAAAAAAGAGAGACGTATTTTTTTCTATAGAGAAAAAGACCAAATCGAAAACTGCTATTGCAGGATAATAAAGTATTGTCGAGATCAAAAACAACAACGCGAGAACTCATGATTTTTTTTCGCGAATTTTCTCTTGTAAGGTAATAATATTTTTTTCCATTTCACGAATTACTTGGTTCACTTTCTCTAAACACTCTTTTTCTTCATTGATTCGATGGTTACAAGCGATGGCTTTTTCAAAATCGAGAGAGGATGAACCTGCAGCTTTCCGAAGCTCTTCCAGCTGAGTTTTGATTTCTTGTCTTCTTTCTTTCTTTTGACATACCATATTCTTTAATTGCTGCAATGCCTGTCGATCATCCTCAGATAATGATAATAATTTTTTGTCTCTTTTGTCGGCAATAATGTCGCGCAAAGGTTTCAAAATTCTTTCTAATTCTTGTTTTTCTGCTTTTCCAAAGCCTTGTACAATGGCTTGTTCAAAAAGGATTTCTCGCTGCTTAGCTAAATCCTCTTCTTCTATATTTTCATGACTCTGAATAAGAATTTCTGCTTCTTTTTTGAGAGAAATAAATTTTTCCCTATGCAATCGGTGATTATCAGATTCTTTGTGCTGTCTCTCTTCCTGTTTTGTTTTACTATTTTCTTCGACTTTTCTACGTGTTCTTTCCTTTTTCCGCTCTTTTTCTTCTGCCTTGATTTGATCCCAACACTCACTCAGTCTCGCCCGAGTTTCGGTAAATGAATGTGTATTCAAAGTCAAAAATTTTGCCAATCCTTGCAACCGTTTAATTTCCTCACGCAACACATAAAAAGATTCTTTTACGTATCCTTCTGCAAAATAGGTCGTAATAAATCGACCAACGTCATCGCTAAATTGTTGACTGACTTGCTTAATTAATTCTTTTCTCTTAGGAAATACTTGATCTCCTGCTGCTGATAACCGTTGGAAAAATTTATTTTTGTTGCGAACGCGCATGTCTGTTTTTAATAATTCTTTTCGAAGCTCATTAATGCGAGTAGCATGTGTATTGAGTAGATGTAGCTCCACTTGTAATTGAAGATAGAGTTCAAAGTCCTTTTTCAACACTTGGGGAAATGCTTCAGATGAGAAAAAGTTCTCTTTTTCGAGGGAATAGGAAGGAGTTTGAATGTGTTGCTCTAAAGCAACAATTGCCATTTCTATTTGTTCTACTGCAAAAGCACTTTGTTCATCCAAAAGCTCTTTTAAACGGCGGGCCTCTTTTGAAAGATCGGTGTATTTATTCCATAAAGATAGCCTTTGGATTGAAGGAACGGTATCTTTAAATAGAGGAAGACAAAGCGCTCGAGCCTCCCAAAAACTTCGAAAATGAGGAGTTTTCCCTTGCGCCAATGAGTTTGCCATGCAATCGATTGCCAATTGCAGTTTTTTTTCGGTGACTATTTCATCGTCGAAGAGTTTTTTAAATGCGATAAAATCTTCAGAAAAGAATTCTTTGCTTATAATCCGTTCTTGTATTGCGAATTCTTTTTTTGGATTTTGCTCTTCCTGTATGGGAATTGTCGCAACAGAAACAAGGCTCTTCTCCTCTTCTATAAAAGGAGACTCTTGCAATTTTTCTTGCATTACTTCGGCTTCATTCATGGTATAAAAAAATCTTAGAAAGATCTCTAAACTTAATCGAATAACAATGGTAATTATTATTCTTTTTTAAGTAAATCGAATTGTGTAATTAGAGACTTACAACAACTCATAGTCCTTCTTAATGATATCGAAGACAACCTCATGATCGTGCAAATCAACATCTAGCCAACGAAAAAGAGGTTCCTTCCGAAACCATGTGAATTGCCTTTTTGCATAATGGCGTGTAGCTTGCTGAAAAGATTTCACAAAATGGTCATAATCGGAGGAAGTCTGAGAAGTATGTAAATAATCGAGAGCCTGGCGATAGCCGATCGCTTGTGAGGCTGATGAATTTGTTGCGATCCCTTTCTCCTCTAGTATTCTTACCTCATCCAAAAATCCCTGTTGCAACATATACTCACACCGACGATCAATTCTTTCATATAATTTGGGCTTTGGTCGATGCAAAAACCAACAATGGAAATCATAATTTTGAATTCCTCGTCTTTCTCTCCATGAAATTTTACTCACTTTTGTATGAGTCAAAGCCATAATTTCCAACGCTCTCACAATTTTTTGTTTGTCATTTTTTGTGATTGTCTTGGCATATTGGGGATCTAGTTCGGAAACACGAGCATATAAAGCCTCTGAACCCAGCCTGGTCATTTCTTCTTCTAAAGATTTTCTAAGCTCCGGAACGGATGGAGGTCCACTAGGCGGACCATAAAGCAATGTATGCAAATAAAAGCCTGACCCTCCAACAACAATAGGAACGTGACCTTGATCGAGAATTTGCTGGCAAGCACGACCAGCCTCATAATAGAAGTCGACGACGTTAAAACTCTCTGTAATATCTCTAATATCAATGAGATGATGAGGAATAAGCAGGCGATCTTCAAGAGAGACTTTTGCCGTTCCAATATCCATTCCACGATAGACTTGCATCGAATCCGCTGAAATGATCTCCCCATCCATTGCCTGAGCTAATTCCATAGCAAGCTGAGATTTCCCGCAACAGGTAGGTCCTGATAGGACAATCACTCGCTTTTTTTTTCTTTCTAGATGGGAGGGAATTTGCTTTTGGATTTCCGACGCAAAATGCAAAATGATTTTTTCTATTTCATCTGTTTCTATAGAAGTTCCGCCAATCACCCGTAATCCTCACTTAAAACTTGCGGAGCCCTTCTTCCTCGTTTGCGGCAATGTCTAGAAAATGATCAAAACCGGCCATTTTTAAGACATCCATCACATGGTGAGTCACTGACACGAGGACTAATTTTCCAGAAAGGGTCTTTAATTTCTTTGTCACAGAGATAAGCATTCTCATTCCTGCACTACTCAGATAATCAGTTCCTGAAAGATCCATCATAAGCTTGACTTGCCCATTTTTAATAAATTCAAACAGCCGTTTCTCCGCTGCAGGAGCAGATATAGCATCTAAACGGCCCCCGATGCGAATAAGCAAAACGTCTTCTCTTATTTCTTCTTTAATAGTGATGAGCTCCTCCATACGCTCCTTTTGAGGATGAACTTCGGTATAATTTTTATGGTAATCTGTTATAGAGGAAAAAGCAATAGGCAAAAAAATAGTTTTTTTATAGTTAATAAACTAGTAAAATAACTTTATAAATAAAAATCTATTTAGAGATTATGCACTATATCTATTTAAAAGGATGCCGAGAACATAACTTAAAAAATATTTCAATTTCCATTCCTAAATTATCAATTATTGCAATCACTGGTGTAAGCGGGTCTGGAAAATCATCCCTTGCTTTCGATACTCTTTTTGCGGAAGGACAAAGAAGGTATCTCGAATATGTGTCTTCTCACATTTATACTCTCGTCAAGCAAATAGCAAAACCCTCTATTGATTTTGTTGAGGGTTTATCACCAGCTCTTGCTATTCGTCAAGGAAAAGCACAACTCTACCCAAAAGGGAGCGTGGCGACCTATACAGATATTTATGATTTTTTAGCGATTTTATTT
>JABDGJ010000041.1 GCA_013286075.1 Chlamydiota bacterium | reverse complement strand
CGTCGTAGGCAAGACGAAGCTTGATATTGTGCATGAACAATAGAGATTATAGAGATTATTGTGCGTGAGGTTGTGTCGACCAAAAAAGAAGAATGCCTTCAAGGAACCGTTGGACAGCAATTAAGACTAAAACCATTCCGATTAGACGTTCCGCAGCAAGCAACCCATTTTTTCCGAGAATTTTCTTGATTGGTTCAGCAAAAAGAAAGATGAGCATGGAAATGAACCAAGCGATAAAAATAGCAGTAATCATGATCGATTGATAGGGTTCTAAATGGGCATATAACATGATTGTTGCCATTAAAGCAGGCCCTGTAATCAATGGGATGGCTAAAGGAAAGACAAATGGTTCTCCTGGGGGAAGATTGGAGCGCGGACTGTCGCTTGCTGTGAATAGGATTTTTATTGCAATGAGAAATAGAATAACGCCGGCAGAAAGGTGCAGAGTTGTTTCTGAAAGACTGAGAAAGCCAAAAATGTATTCTCCTAAATAATTAAACCCAAGCATAACAGCAAGAGCGATAAACATTTCTCGTAGGATAATCCAGGAGCGTCGAGAAGAAGATATTTGATCCACCATTGAAAGATAAGAGCGAAGACTTCCGACTGGATCCATGATTAAAAAAAGGACGAGAACAATATTTAATAAAGCCATTTTTCTAACTCTGTAATTGTAATGCACTAATAAATAAGGAAGAGCCTTGGACAATCATTTCCATAGCAATCATCGCTAAAAGCATTCCCATGAGCTGTTCTAATGCCGCAAGCCCTCTTTTTCCGAAAAAAATTTGCAAATAAGGGGCAGTCACTAACACAAGAGTGATTCCCACCCAAGCTAATAAGATAGCGAAAAGGATTTTTAGATCGCTCCCTTCTTGTTTAGCGTAGAGCATGATCATTGTGAGCAATCCAGCTCCTGATAGGAGGGGAGTAGCAATAGGGACGATGAAAGGATCTACCTGGGAACTCGAGGCTCTCTCTTCTCGTTCATTTGAGAAAATCATTTTTAAGGCGACTAAAAAGAGAAGAATTCCTCCGCTTGTTGTCAAACCATAATTTTCGATTTTTAGACATTTTAAAAATGTTTCACCTAAGAAAAGAAAAAAAATGGCGAGAAGCATAGAAAATATAGCTTCTCGGAAAAGAATCCTTTGTTGTTCTTTTATAGTATAGTTTTTAATTAGTGCGATAATTGTTGGGCTATTCCCAATAGGATTTGTTACAATAAAAAAAATTATCGCTAATTGAATTACAGACACGAGAAGACCCTAAATAAGATATAGGAAGAGTATAAACAAATCCCATTTTTATAACAATAGACCACTTCGGCATATACCAAAGCGGTCTAAGACACTACTATCGTCCAATGAGGATGAATATTCCTGCAATGAGAGCAATGATTCCAAGTACAAGAGATGGGATTGCAAATCCGCCAATTAGTAAGGTGAGTCCAACTAAAATAAGATAAATAGCGAGCAACAAAAAACCAATGTTAAAAGGCCGTGTAAACATATTCTCTCCTACAATAAAATTGGATACAAATTCGGTATAAAATCAATCGGTGAATTAACGCAAGTGATTTTTAACTCACCTTATAGAAAATTCATGTAAGATTCAAAACCGGTTTCATTTACTTTTTGCAGCAAGCGGAATAGCATAGGAACGATTCGAAGAAATACAAGTATGCGCTGCTCGATTTTTTGGTTTCGGCTTTACGTAAATATCAACGTCATAATCAAGAATGTTTAAAAAACGTGTCAGCCTTTCTAAAGTAAAGAAAGGGAAGATCAACTGTATCAGATTGTTTCGATGTTGATCGGATTGATACGCGCCAATTCAGAGCGAAATGTGTGAGGAAAAAGATCAAGATTAAGATCAAGAATGTCTAATGGGAGAGTAGGTGGTGTAAGCGATGTGCAGCTTCCTCAATGTTTTTCCTCTTTCCAAAAGAACTGATTCGGATGAATTCTTCTCCACTGGGTCCAAATCCGCTTCCAGGAGTTGTAACAACATGAGCTTTTTCCAGTAAAAAGAGAAATGTTTCCCACGATTTTTTTTTGGGAAAACGGACCCAAACATACGGAGCATTTTTTCCTCCATATACTTCATATCCAAGATCTTCAAATGTTTTTTGAATGAGCGCGCCATTGTCCATATAATATCGGATTAATTTTTGTATCTCTTGTTGCCCTTCTTTTTCTAGAATAGCGAGTCCTCCTGCTTGTGCAATATTGGAGGCTCCATTAAAAAATGTCGAATGCACTCGATTCCAATCGCGGTGGATACTATGGCCGTCGTCAAATTGCAATGCGAAGGGAACTACGCTCCATCCAAGGCGAACACCTGTAAATCCGGCCATTTTAGAAAAAGACCCAAGTTCAATTGCAACTTCTTTTGCTTCTTCAATGTCGTAAATAGAGCGAGGAAGTGTAGGGTCTTGGATATAACTTGCATAGGCTGTATCAAAGACAATGATGATTCGATGTTTTTTTGCAAATTGGACCAATTCTCGTAGCTGAGAAAAAGTGGCTACAGCACCTGTGGGATTATTCGGGGAACAAAAATAAAAAAGATCGGGAGGGTTCACTTCAGAAAGAGTGGGGAAAAAATGATTAGAAGGGTTGCAGGACATGTAGGAAATATTCTTATATTTTTGGGAAGAACTATCAAAACCATGGGATTGCCCCATGATAATTCCTGTGTCGATATAGACAGGATAGGATGGGTCTTGTACTCCTAACCGAAGATCTGTTCCAAAAAGAATTTGTAATCGACCAATATCAGAGTTAGTGCCATCAGATATGAAAATTTCTTCTGGTTGAAACTTATTGTGATATACGGTTTCTGCAATTGCTTTACGAAGAGAATAGTGCCCTTCTTCTGGTCCGTATCCAGTATATCCTTCTTCAGTTCCCAATTGTTTGGCTGCGTGAACGAGGCGATTGGTTATGAAAGAAGGAAGGGGTTCTGTTGTATCTCCAATTCCTAGGTGAATGAGAGAAGCTTGTGGATTGGCTTTTACAAACGCTTTCGAGTGCCGTTGAATTTCTGGAAATAAATAATTGCCGTGTAATTTAGCAACATGAGGGTTTCGTTTGACCATAAATTCCTAGAGAAAGAGAAATAGTTTGTTGTAGTTGCTCTATTCGATGAGGAGCCATCTCACATAAAGGGAGGCGACAAGGACCTGCGGGCATTCCACATATCTGTAGAGCAGTTTTAATAGGGATGGGATTGGTTTCCAAGCTCATTGCTTTAAAAAGAGGAAGAAGTTGGTAGTGCAATTGGCGCGCCTGTTCAAAATCACCAGCTAAGCAACTGTCGACGAGGCTTTTCATTTGGGAAGGGAAAAGATTGCTAACCGATGAAATAAGCCCCTTTGCTCCCATTGCGATGAGTGGAAGAGCAAAACCATCGTCTCCAGCCATAATGGAAAAGGAGCGATTTTCTTTGCTATCAGCAAAAAACTCTCCCATTTGTGTCATATTGCCAGAACACTCTTTGATTCCTTTGATGGAAGGGAAGAGGCTTAATCGCTTGAGTGTGGCTGGTTCAAGATTTTGCCCTGTTCGTCCAGGATTATTATACAAATATAATGGAATAGAAACCGATTCACAAACAGCAGCAAAATGGCGATACAGCCCTTCTTGTGTGGGTTTGTTATAATACGGAGTGATAAGAAGAGCCGCATCTGCTCCCAATTCTTGTGCGGTTTGCGTCATGGCAATTGTTTGTGCAGTGGAATAACTTCCAGTTCCCATGATCACTGCCGCTTTTCCTTTTGCTTCTTCTACGGCAACTTCAACCATTTTTATTTTTTCTTCCATAGTTAAAGTTGCACTTTCGCCTGTGCTTCCTGCTATGACAATTCCTTGGACCTGGTGGTCTAGTTGGTTTTGGATGAGATACCGCAATCCTGGGATGTCTAATGAGCCCTCTATTGTAAAGGGGGTAATCAATGCTGTGTAGAGCCCTTTGAATTCCATACGTCCTCTATCATATTTTTCATTGTAAAAAATCCCTTTCTTCCCAAAACCCACTGCGCTGCTTGTAAAGCCCCTAGAGCAAATCCATTTCGATTTTGTGCCTCATGGGTAAAAATCAATTGATCAGCTTCGCTTATCCACTTTATTGTATGAATACCTGGAGTATTTCCCAAACGCTCACTTGTAAATCCACCGAAGTGTGGGTGGTGCATTCGAATCAATTCTGTCAGATTTTTTGCAGTTCCAGAAGGGGAATCTTTTTTATGAGCATGGTGTTGTTCGTGCCCCTCGATAAGATAATCAGAAAGCGATTGTAGCATGGGTATAGCATATGAAATAATTTCTTGAAACAGACACATGCCAATCGAAAAATTAGGGGAGAAAAAACAAGAGCCTTGTTTTTGTTTCACAGCTTCTTCTGCTTTTGTGTAGTGGTTTTCCCACCCCGTTGTCCCAATGACCAATGGCTTTTGCAAAGTCAGGCAAGCTTCTAGATGTTCTAATACTGCAGAAGAATGGCTAAAATCGATAGCAACATCAGCTACAGCCAATCGAGAAAAATCATCCGATTGCATGGGCTTTGACTTTTCCGAAATGATTACAGCAGTTGTGTGTCCTTTCTGATGAGCCATTTGCTCTATGAGGCGATTCATTTTTCCGTAGCCAAAAAATGCAATTTTCATTTGTAGACTGTTTTCCAAAGGAGATCCATCTTCTTTTTCTGTTCTTCTGTTAAGGAATGAGCGACTATAAAGAAATCGTCATTCAATTCAAATGCATTTTTTGTCCAATTAGCTGAGCCATGTATAAGAATTTCATCATCGATATAGGCCAGTTTATGATGAAGAAGTCCTGGCCCTTGGTGTAAACGAATTGGAATTCCTGACTTTTGTAACATTTTTATTACTTTTGCATTGGCCCCTTTTGCGCAATAGCGATCGACAACTGCCTCGACTTGTACACCTCGTTTGAATGCCGCGATTAACTCTTTAGTAAAGTCGATACGAGTCCACGTAAACATCGCTACTTTGATTGTTTTCTTTGCTGATTGTAAAAGAGAAAGAATTCGTTCAGGAGCTTTGCAATCGTCCGGCAACACGCATAATTCTATTGTTTGTTCACCCGCTTTTATTTCGCTATGCAATAATGGATAAGTAACCATTTTTTCTTCATTCATACTTTTGGTCCGTTTAGCCAATGCGCTCGCCAATGCAGAATGATCTATTCCAACCACAAGATTGCCGTGCGATTGAAGTGAACTTGGAGTGAAATTAGCAGATCCCAGCAAAGCGGTTTTTTCATCGATGATTAAAATTTTTTGGTGCATGAGTCCATTTCCGGCGCATCTAACCAAATGGACATTTTTCAGTTTTGCAGTAATGCCGGGGGATGCTTTTGCATCACATGCAATATGAACAGGGATATTTTCCGCTCCTTTATTGTTGAGGGCTTCTATGATCTCAGGGTCGGTCAATGAATAGATGCCAAGATTTACCGACTCCTTTGCCTGTCCAATAGCTGTAACAAATAACGCAGTCAAATCATCGGAAGTTTGGTTTGAATAGAATTCTACGGGAACAAGAGAAGAGGGAAGTTTAATTGGCTGTGAAGCAAAAGAGGCCTGGCTCATTAGGATATAGAAGACCCATCCGAGCGATAAAAGAGACCCACTAATGCAACTTTTCCTCACTAGAGAAAATACAAATGGAGATTTTTGTTTCATTCCAATGTTTCCATTAAAACTTGTTTTAAACCTGTGTGCCGCTGTTGGACATCATTTTTTTGTACGGCCATAGCTACTGCTTTTTTTGTTCCGACGAGAATGACCATTTTTTTCCCTCTTGTAACTCCTGTATAAAGCAAATTGCGATGGAGAAGCATAAAATGACTCGTATGGACAGGGATAACGACGCACGGGCATTCGCTTCCTTGGAATTTATGAATTGATATGGCATAAGCGAGAACAAGTTCATCGAGATCGTTATAATCGTAAGAAACATCTCGATCATCAAATCGGACAATCACTTCCTCTTCCTCTGTATCAATCGATTGGATATAGCCAATATCCCCATTATACACTTCTCTCTGGTAGTCATTTTTCGTTTGCATGACTTTGTCTCCTATTTGGAATTTGCATCCTGCTCGATGAAGAGCTTTTTCTTGGGGGTTGAGCGCTTCTTGAAGAGATTGGTTGAGATGTTCTGTTCCAATAATTCCTTTTTTCATGGGAGATAAGACTTGGATATCTTCTGTCGCATTAAATTCATATCGGTTGGGAAGTCTTTGCGAAACGAGCTTTATGATATTGTGAAGGACTTCTTGAGCATCAATGCATTCAATAAAAAAAAAGTCGCTTTCTTTCCCGTTATACAATTGAGGGAATATCCCTCGATTAATTCGATGCGCATTGGTAATAATCGCCGAGCCTGCGGCTTGCCTATAAATTTCTTGTAATGTCGTGACGGAAATGCTCAAGGAATCAATCATGTCTTGTAAGACATTTCCAGGACCCACGCTCGGAAGTTGGTGAATGTCTCCTACAAAAATTGTTCTTGCGTGGTCGGGAATTGCTTTGAGCAAACTATACATCAAATAGGTATCAATCATACTCGATTCATCGATGATGATCAGATCGCAATCAAGAGAGTTTTCCCTGTTTCTTTTGAATCCTCCGGTTTTAAAGTCTACTTCCAATAGGCTATGAATAGTGGACGCTTTTTTCCCCGTAATTTCACTCATTCGCTTAGCAGCTCTGCCTGTTGGAGCCGCGAGAAATATTTTTTTCGTGAGTTGTTCGGCAATGGCTAAAATAGCTTTTGTAATGGTACTTTTTCCGGTACCCGGACCTCCTGTAATGATATGGAGTTTATCAGATGAGGCTTGTGCGACAGCTTGTTTTTGATT
>JABDGJ010000040.1 GCA_013286075.1 Chlamydiota bacterium | reverse complement strand
ATCGAGATAAATGGGTCTCTGATTGGGAATTATCGTATAATCAATCTCCAGCTATCATTAAGCTAACTGTGAAAACAGCGGCTGCCCATCCCGAAGAATCTAAGGAATTGCCCTCTTCGGAGAAAACAAAAGAGCATCTTTTTTCTTTTGTCCTTCCAAGCAAAATCAATCCAATTCAATATCCTCCTGCATGAATATCTTAACACTTGTATTAGCCTTAGTATTGCTATTAAGTATACTAACTATCGAAAAACTAAATAAATTCAAAAATCAGACCATCCTTCAAAAACAAACACAATATATTTTTAGAGAAACGGAGGTTGTGTATAGAAGAAAAAGTGTCTCGAATCCTTTCCATTTCCTTCTTTTTTTTCGCGGACAGTTCTTTGAAAGATGAATCCCAATCGAGCTTCCACATAACGCATATGGAAACTTTCTGCCTGCGCTTTTTCTGTCAGTAACGAAATGTGAGATAATTCTTTAAAAAAACCAAATACGAAAGTAAGTAGGACTGAAAGAAGTGCCGTAGCAACGACCGTTTCTAACAAAGTCATGTGCATTTTTCTTCGTATTTTTATCATGGACTGTCTTGTTTAGAGGTTGCAGGTATTGTTGTGTCGGAGGGGTTGGCGATAATCGCTCTTGTTGCGTAGATGGAATATTCATAATGACTTTCTACAGGGTTATGTTTTTTGTCTGGAATCAATTCAGGTTGGATAGGGAACAAATCTTTGAGCTGTATTTTCAGTGAGCAGAGATATTTATACTCATTTTTGTCTTTTCTAGAAGAGGCGACTTTAAATGTACCCGTACATTGACAATGAGAGTTTTGGAGCAATTGAATGAGGTCTGAATCTTTAAGAGCGATCTCGCCTTCCACATCATTTAAATCGATTTCTCTTTTGTATAATGCTTCTGTAAAGGAAGCATGCACTCGATTGGCAATGTGATCGCGCAGGTTTTCTCGCATGATTTGCCGCTCTCCCTTATAGATATTGGTAAAAACTCTCATGATTGGAGCAATACATAATAAAAGAATGGAGACAGCAACTAACAATTCGAGTAATTGAAACGACCTTTTTTGGATTTTTTTATGTATTTGCATCTGTATCGCCATAGACCGCTTGATAGACTTCGACAGGATATAAGGCAGAGGGAGTATTCGGGATTGCATCATTATCTTTTCCTTCTTTTTTCTTTGCAAAAAGACTAGGATATCCTAATAAGTCTATCTCGATTTTTCTCCCTTTGGATTCTTTCCCCTCTATAAAGGTCAATAAACCTTTGCTCATAGCTCCGAGAGAAAATCGCAACGTCAGTTCTTTCGATGATTGATCATTGAAAATAACAGAACCAATGGTGCGCAAAGAAATTTTTCTCTCTATCAGCCGTTGCCATCCTGGTTCCAATGGTTTTTCCACTTCGAGCCATAGATCGAGAGTCTCTTCTTTTTCGTTTTGCCTCATTTTGACATGGATATCGGTATCCATCATCAACATGAGGTCTCGAGCAAGAGAAAGGTGGTGTAGGATTTGTTCTGATTCTGAAAGAAATTGTTGCTCTGCATACATTCCTTGTATTTTTATTCCTGTGAGCGCAATACAAAAAGAAAGAATTAGTAGAACTAAAAGAATTTCAAGGAGTGTAAAACACTTTTTTCTTATCATTATTTATTAAACAAGCTTCCTTTTCCTTTTGCATGTAGATAAGCATTGTATTTATCAGAATGGATTTCAATTTCATTGTTATTATCTGTGGAAACTTTATATTCTTCCCCCCATCCATCTTTGATAATTTCTCCCGCATTTTTAACTAATTGAGACTGTGCCACAATGCCTTGCCATCCGTTCGAAATACTGTCTCGGTCTTCGGGGTGCGTTGCTAAGTGCAAATCGAGTATCGTTCGTATTTTGTCAATTCCTGCCTTTGTTTTAAATGCTTTTCCTTCATCTAAACTTCCTGTGTAGTTGTAAGCGATGACGCCTGTAATCATTGCGATTAAAAACATGACAATCATCATTTCTACTAAAGTAATATATCGCTTTTTATGAAGATATTGTTTCATTATTTTCCCTCATTTTAATTTATTGCAAATGAACTTACATCTGTTAATGGAAGCAAAATGGCAAGAAGGACTGTTCCAATGACCATTCCCATGACAATGAGAATGATTGGTTGTGCTAAAGCCATGACTCGGTCCAAGGTTTTTTCAATTTCTTGTTCATACATATCTGCAATTCGCTGCAGCATATTTACAGTCGTGCCAGATTCTTCTCCTACTGCAAGCATTCTCGCTACAAGGGAAGGAATATAGGCCGATTTTGCCAACTGTTGACTTAAGGCATTTCCTTCGACAATTTTTCGCTCTGCTGCTTGGATTTCTCTTTCTAACACAATATTTTGCATAATGGCTCGAGAAATTCGCAAAGAATCGATCATATTTAACCCTCCTTGCAGAAGAGTTCCCATTGTCCTTGAAAAGCGGGCCACTGCTGTTTGGATAATGAGAGTATTGATAATAGGAATTTTGAGAAAAAATTTTTCAAGCCATAATTTTCCCTTTGGTGAACGAATTTTCCAAATCGCTAGGGCTATTGTGCAACAGAAAGTAGGAAGATAGAGCCACCAATAAGTTCTAAATAGATAACTAGTCGAAAGAATCGCACTTGTAAAAGTATTTAATTTCCTTTCTGCAAAAATTCCTTCCAATGAGGGAATAACAAATCCTAAGAGGAGAGCAATAATTAAAAGAGAAAATCCCCCCAAAATGACAGGATAAATCATTGCTGTGATAATTTGTTTTTTTAATCGCATGTGTCTTGTTAAAAATTGTGTCAATTTTTCAAGTACGGGACCTAGATTTCCCACGGCTTCTCCTGCTGCAACCATTCCGCAATAGAGTGTGTCAAAACTATCGGGATAATTGGCCATGGCCTGAGAGAGAGAATGACCTGTTTTAATGTGTTCACATAAACTCAAGGTAATTCGGTGATAAGGTTCTCCTCGGGAGTGTTCTTCAAGGGCAAGCAAGCTTTCATATAATGGAACACCTGCATTGAGGAGTTGCGATAATTGAACCGTAAAGGCAACAAGATGATCCCCCCGCAAATTTTGTTTTCGTTGGATCGCTTTTTTTAGACTCAATTGAGTAACGAGGAGTCCTTGTTCCCGAAGCTTATTTTTCGCTTCGCTATCATTTTTTGCATCAACCGAACTTGCCTTCCTTTTTCCAGAAGAATCGACATACTGGTATTGGTAAATTGGCATATCCGATTTTTTATCCTTCCTCAATTCCTCGAGCTACTCGCAAAACTTCTCCAACAGTAGTTGATCCATTTTTGACAAGTTCTGCTCCGTGGGCGAGGAGACTAATCATCCCTTGTTCTAGAGCTACTCGGCGCATTTGGATTGCATCGGGACTTTGCACAATTTGTTTGTGGATGGCATTATTGACCGGCATTAATTCATATACCCCTTGCCTTCCTTTAAATCCAGTTTGGTAGCAATTCGGACATCCTTTTCCTCTGTATAAACAATTGTCTGGGAGAAGTTCGGGAGTTAATCCAATATTTTGAAGTTCTCGAATAGTGGGTTCATAAGGCTCTTTACAATCAGGACATATTTTGCGGACCAATCTTTGTGCGAGCACTCCCACTACACAGGACGAAAGGAGATAAGGTTCGGTTCCCATATCAACCAAGCGAGTAATGGCCGATGGCGCATCATTGGTATGTAAGGTGGTAAGGACTAGATGACCTGTCAAAGCTGCCTGGATTGCAATATCTGCTGTTTCTATGTCCCGTATTTCCCCTACCATGATGACATCGGGATCTTGTCGGAGAATATGGCGCAGACCTGTAGCAAAATCGAGTTTGATTTTATGGTGAACGCCTATTTGTGCAATTCCTTTGAGATTGTATTCAACCGGGTCTTCGATGGTCATAATATTGATTTCATCGTTTGCCATTTCGCAAATAGCGCTGTACAAAGTGGTCGTCTTTCCACTTCCTGTTGGGCCCGTGACTAAAACAATCCCTTCTGGTAAATCGATTAAATATTTAAAACTAGTCATGACTTCGGGAAGCATTCCAATTTTATCTAAGCCAAACAACACATTTCCCTTATCTAAGATTCTCATGACGATTCTTTCTCCGCCAGCAACAGGCACTGTACTGACCCTGAAATCAATTTCTCTTCTTCCCATGCGCAATTTAATTCGACCATCTTGCGGAAGCCGGTGTTCAGCAATATCTAACTTTGCCATGACCTTAATGCGGGTCAATAATTGCATTTGATAGTCTTGTGAGGGGGCGTGTCTATTTTGTAAAACCCCATCAATGCGATACCGGACTCGCATTCCACTTTCAGAAGGCTCAAAATGGATATCCGAGCTTCCTTGTTGGATGGCTTCTGTCAAAATTAAATTGAGTAATTGAATGATGGGGGATTGGTGTCTATGTTGATCGAGCAGATCAAAAGTCTCGATTTCGTCCCCTTTTCCCTCTTCTTGACCTTCCGTCATATTGGCAATCATTTGAGAGGCAGCACCATCTTCTGTGTTATAGCAATCGTGAATGGCAGAAAGGATGAGCTCTCGAGGGCTATATACAACTTGAACGTCGCAATTGAAAATAAAGCGCAATTCTTCTAAAGGAGCCAAATGGAGTGGATCTGCAACTGCTACAACGACACAATTTTCTCTGTCTTCAATGGGAAGAATGGCGTTCCGTTTGGCAAATGCATAGGGGACTTGTTTGTACCGCTCTTTGCTAATTGGATATCCTGATAACGTTTGGCAAATAGGAATCCCTAGTTGTTCTGCCAATGTCGCTTGAGGGTCATCTTGTTGGTGAATTGCATTGTCCATAGGTTAAAAATTATTATCTTCCATCATACTCTCCAGAAGATTCTTGAGAACAGGCAGAACAATCATCGAGAATATAATAGTTTTCGCGTGGGCGGCCGAAAAGCATCATCATACTTCCTTCCATTAGCTTTGTTTTTTCATATTGATGAGCTTCTTCCACGCATTCTAAGAAATAGGGAATGTCCCCTGGGCGCAAACAAAGAAGCTGTTGTCTAAGACAATGGAGCTGTTCTTTGGGATCTTTGACAATATGGGGAGTAATGAAAATGAACATTTCTGTATTGCTATCTCGAGTAGTATTAATGCTAAAAAGTTTTCCTAAGCCTGGCAGTTCTCCTAAAAACGGAATAGCTTCTCTTGAATCGTTAGAAACCTTTCTTCGCAAGCCTCCAAGGATAACAGTATCGCCATCGGGAACTTGCACTTGGTTTGTGATATGTCTTCTTGTTACATTAGGTCGATCTGAATGACCGCCGTGAATTGTATCAAAGGTAATATCTGTTTCCATACTCACGTAATCGGATTCTTGTTCCGGATCTTCTGGACTCGCTGCATGGATTGTTGGTTTAATACTAATGGTAATTCCATATTGTGCACGAGTAAAGGCATCTTTTAAGGTAACCCCTTTTGCTGTTTCTACCTCAAAAACTCCTGTATTGATCGAAATATCTTCATTGATTGCAATAGTGGCAGGAGTTTGGTTGACCGTCATCAAGGAAGGATTTGAGTTAATTTGCACATCATCTTGATTTAATAAGAAACGATAGACGAGATCAAATGCAGGGATTCCACAGCAGCTTTCTCTACGACTTAAGAAAAATTCAAAAACCCCTAGATTTGCTGAAACTGGTTTATCAGAGTGTTTGGGAAAAATATTATTGAACAGAGCGCCGCTTACATTGTTATTACAAGCAGCATCTCCAATTTTCAGTAAATTTAAACCAATACTATTCTCTCGATTGAGAATTTTTTCGAATAATAGTGTTTCGATTTGCACCATTTTTTTGGGAACATCGAGCTTGCGAAGCAAATCTTTAATTTTAGGAAGAATACTTGCTTCTACAACCATGACAATCGATCCTGTTTTAGCGTCGACAATAAAATTATTGCGATCATCATTTGTCTCTGTAGGAGAAAAAATTCTTGGTTGTGCAGGAGCTGGGTTTACAATGTATCCTCCTTCTTGATAATACCCTTCTTGTTGGTATAATGAGGGAGGCGGCTCTTTTTGCGGAATCGGCGGAATAAGAGGAGGATTTAACTGTGGAAGAGGGGGACCATCTTCTCCTTCTTCTCCATTCATAGGAGCCGTCATCATTAAAGAATATACTCGATACAAAACCTCTGCGAGCTCTTCCGCATCAGAATTTTTTACGGTATACCAAAATACGACTTTATCTCGCACTCCACCAATTTGGCTTTCTACATTCCGAATAATTTCTTCCGCCTTCCGCACTTCTTCTCGAGTTCCGACGATAAATAATGCCTGTGATACGTTGGGAAGTGGAATAATTTTCAAACCCCCATTCCATGGATTGGCAGAAGAAGTGGTGGGAGGAGGAGGTTGTTTTATTCCTGCGCCGGGGGGTATTGGAGAATGTGATGGCATGATCACAGAGGCGGGAGAATCGGTTTGATCAAAAATGGCTCCCAAGACTTTTGCCATCTCTTCTGCACCCATTTTTAGAATAGGGAGGACTCGATATTCTTTTTCTCCCCGATTACAACAAATAAAATCATTCAAACGGAGTAAATCTTGTAGTTCTCCACATTGTCCGATGAGGAGAATATCCCGTCCAAGTACATGCAATGTCGTAGTATTAGGATTGATAAATTTTTCCAGAAAAGAAAATGTCCGACGAACCTCAGCAGGCTCTGGAGATAAGACAAAAGCTACCCGGGTTTCTGTTGGTAATATATCCAGATCTTGCCGTTGATTTGTCATCAACTGAAGATGTGAGTGATTGTGTTTAATCAAAAACAGTTGCCGTAAATAAGGATTGAGGTTTCGTATCCCTACCCCATTTTGTGTCAAAATTAATTCAAGCATTTGACTCCAAGCGGCTCTAGGAATGGGTAAGTTGGAATCAATGCTCAATTTGATATTTCCGACTTCAGGGGGAATTAAATAGACATAGTCTTGTGATCCATAAT
>JABDGJ010000039.1 GCA_013286075.1 Chlamydiota bacterium | reverse complement strand
GATTTGTTTCCAATCTGAGCGGTTGTCAAGGAGGAATTTCCACTCTTCTTGCGTCTGAGGAAGAGCTTCTTTTTTTTTGATTTCTAAAAAAGGAGACAGATCTTCTTTTTGAGAAAAAGAGGCGACTACTTTTCCATCTCTCAATAATACCGAACAAATTTCTGTCCCTTGGGTGTGAAAACAAAGATATGATTTTTTATCCGGGAAAAAACGGGAAACAAAGGTCCCTAGAGCGATAGGAACACAATTGATTTTTTCAGGCTCTATTTCTATTTGGCGATAACTTTCAATGTGAGAGGTGAGTATTTCTGTTCGTGTAGCCAATGCAGAAAGAGAGACCCCTTCTTCATTTTTGGAAAGAATTTCATAGGTTAGGATCGCTTCTTCCAATGGATAGGGAAGCAACGGTTCGACCTGAAAAGGAAGTGCTAGTTCTATATCTTTTTCTTTCGTTAAGGGAAGAGAGAGTGGACGGACTAAGACTTCTGACCCCTTCAGACTAGAAGTAATCAATGCGTGAGAATTGTAAAGCTGCTTTACACGAGAAAAATCATCAGAAAATGTGCAAAGTTCCAATTTTTCTTTTTTTTGGCCACGGAGAAGAATAGCCATTGCGATTCCTTCAGAGACTTGTTCAAGACCAATAGAAGTAAAAGAAAAAAAGTCATTAATCATTTTTTAGAATGCTTAAAAAACGGGATTCTAGTAGAATCCCTTCAATAAATCAAGTTATAATATGCATACTCTTTTAACTGTACGTATCGTTGATGTTTTATTTCAAGTTTATACTTTATTGTTATTTATTCGAATTCTGATCTCGTGGGTTCCTGAATTGCACAAATATCGTTTAGTCCAATTTATTTATTATTATACCGATCCTTATTTAAACATTTTTCGACGATTTATCCCCCCTTTGGGGATTCTCGACTTGAGCCCTATTGTTGCCTTTATCTGTTTAAGTGTGATTAAAAATGTAGTTGTTCACTTTCTCTTATTTTTCGCATGAATCATCTTTTTCACCCTTTTTCATTAGGGAAACTTACACTTAAACACCGAATTCTTTACGCACCATTGGCTGGGTGTTCTGATTTTCCTTATCGAAAAATGTCCGCGACATATCAACCAGCTCTTCAGTATTGTGAAATGGTCAAAATGGATGCTCTCGTGAGAAATCACGAAACCACTTTGCATATGCTCGATTATTCCGAAGATATGCGTCCCATTGGAGCACAATTATGTGGGAGTAAGCCTGCCTTAGCGGCACAAGCAGCAAGAATGGTCGAAGATCTTGGCTTTAATGTGCTCGATTTCAATTGTGGTTGCCCTGTTGATAAGGTTACAAAAGATGGAAGCGGTTCGGGGATGCTTCGAACTCCTGATTTAATTGGCGAAATGATTGCTATTATGGTGGCAGCGGTCAAAATCCCTGTGACAGTTAAAATTCGAGCCGGGTGGGATGAGAAAAGTATTAATGCTCCAGAGATCGTGAAAATAGTGGAGCAAGCAGGAGCAAAGGCTATTTGCATTCATGGGCGGACTCGGCAACAAGGATATAAAGGACCTGCCAATTGGGACTATATTAAGGCAGCTAAAGAAGCAGCAACCTCCATTTTCGTCATTGGCAATGGGGACGTGCTAGATGGTCCTTCCGCTCAAAAAATGCAGCAAGAAACAGGATGTGATGCTGTGCTAGTGGCTCGTGGCACTATGGGACAACCTTGGATAGTGGAAGATATTTTGAGATATTTGCGGGGAGAACCTCCTCTTTTGCGAAGTTTAGAAGAGTATCGAAAAGCTTTATATGACCATTTTTTATGGGGAAGGTCCTATTACAATGAGCATCAACTGTGTCTTGCCATGCGTCGCATAGGGTGCTGGTACCTAAAAAAATCTGCCGGAACAAGACAATTTAGAGAACTGATTAGCCGCGTAAAAGATCCGAAAGAAGCAGAAGAGTTGATTCTTCATTTTCCTTTAGGGAATAGAGTAGAGGAAGAAGAGGAAAAAGTAGAAATTTGTGAATCCACAATTAGTTCCTGTTGTTCCTAGAAATGATATGCCATTCTTGAGAGGTGAATTGTGGAAGCTTCTCAACCCAATTTCCGCAATTTTTTCCTACTCTGATCGGGATATTCTTTCGTTTTCCTTTTGCTTCAATTGTTGTAACAGTTGTATGAGACCGAATCCATTGCTGCAGTTTTTTGTATAGAGAGGTATTGGGAAATATCTCCATTTCTTTTCCTGCATACATCTTGAAATTGTTATCTTGGTACATATGGGGGTAAGAAAATTGAATTCCCCAAGAAAAAGTTGTTTGGCCAAAAGCCATCGATCGAAAGCTATCATCTTCTGAAGAATAATGAAAATTGTGCGCTTGTAATTGAATAACGGGTAGGCAGACTTTAACTAGATATTCTTCTTTTTCATTTTTTGGAAGCCTATATAGGTATAAGGCATCCAGCGTAGAAGTAAAAACAGAAGAAAAGAAAGAACGCATTTGAAAATCCATTGAAGAAATTCCATTCCTAAGATTTTGGAGATATTTCTCATACATCTCTAAAAAATTTTTTTTAGTAATAATGACGTGTTCTTTCGAAATAACACCGCTTGTTTGCACAATCCAGCAGTTATCTAACGCGCTTAGAAGATCTTTCATCTCTGTTACATCGAGAAGAACAGGGTGTTTCATCCATTTTGATGCTTGGAAAGGAGCTGCAAGAGTCTCTCGAATAGGAATATTCATTGTTCAGCCTGGGTGGTCAATCTGGATTTTCAAACGAGGAGAGGAGAAATAGAAATAAAATACCGGTGGAAATTGCACTGTCTGCGATATTGAAAACTGGAAAGTCATATCCCCAAAAAACAAAATGAAACATATCAACGACGTGTCCGTATATAAAATAGTCGATCACGTTTCCACAAGCGCCGGCGATAACGAAAAGAAGAGGAATTCGCCATACAGGTCGTTGATTGATGTAAAACAAATAAATAGTAAGAGCAATAATCAACCCTATTCTTGTCCAAATCAACAAAAGTGGATAGGCTCCTAGCATTCCCCAGGCTGCCCCTGTATTAGTCATGTGATTAATCGAAAATTCAATTCCTCCCCAATTGTGGAAAACGCCAATTCCGCCATACGGATACCAATAGAGAGAAGAATCGACCATAGGCAAATAAGTAGACACAAGCCATTTCGTCGATTGATCTAAAAAAAGAACCAAGAAACCGATGAAAAGGAGAAAGGCGTTGTTTTTCCATTGCCTGTAACTTCTAGGAATGCACATTGTACTCAATTTACGCTAACAGCCCTTTTTCAAATTTTTCTTGTGCTTTTACGGTCATTGTTGCATAAGGCACTGCCTCAAGCCGAGCCACTGGAATTTCGTCCCCTGTGATATCGCAAATTCCGTAGGTATTTTCTTCCATTTTTTGAAGCGATCTCTCGATTTGTCTCAAAATCCCATATTCTTCGTGCGTTACTTCTAAACTGATCGTTCTATCAAAATCATCAGTTCCTTGATCGGCCTGGTGCTGGGAATATCCAGTTGCTTCGTCGGGTGTTTTTACTTCCGCTGTGGACCCTTTTAGGGAGTGGGTAAGCTGCTTTTTCATTTCTTCTAATCGTTGTTTAAATTTCGCAAGTTCGGACTTTTTAAGAGTCATGGTTCAACCTCCTTTCAATTTTCTTTCTACCTTCTTGCAAAAATTCACTTTTTGTCAATATTCGATTTTTTCTTTTTGAAGTAGGGCATGATATATAACAAAAGAATTTAAAGTCTATGAGAAAAAGCTGCTTTTTTTATCCTTTGCGACGTAAAATTAGGGTATAAGTCCCTTGTATTTAATCCTACACCGTTCTATCATCGCCCTAGTAGGGCGTGGGTAACCAATCCCTCTAGAAGCTCTCGTGTTTAGAGGGTGTTGACTATCAACAATTGGACTATTCTTATAAGGATGGAAACATTCTCTAGAGTTCATCTTTCGAAATGGCTATTTGTAAAAATGGCTATTTTTTCCATTTGCATTCTTTTTTCATGGATATTATTAGGTCCTGACGAAGCACAATACTGGACGTGGAGTCAAGCGCTTGATTGGGGGTATTACAGTAAACCTCCGGGAATTGCTTGGCAAATTGGGATTGGGACAAAAATATTTGGACAAACCGAATGGGGGGTTCGTTCTTTCTCCATTGTATTTGGATTTTTTCAAGCTTTATTGCTATATGAACTTGCCTCTGAGGCAGGGCTATCTTCTCGCGCTTCTTTTTGGAGCGGTATTTTGATGGCATTTTGCCCGATTGGAATTATCGGTTCTTTTTTAGCGATTACCGACATTGGGTTTCTTCTTTGTTGGACTGCTGCCTGTCTCTGCGTCGTTCGATCTTTTCGGAAAAATCAAGAAGTTCAACCCCATTGGATTGGTTTTTGGATTGCTCTTGGAGCTCTTTTCAAATGGCCCGTTTATTTTTTTTGGATCTTTACTTTTCCCTATATGCGGCGCATAAAAAAACCAGCCATTATTGGATTTTGCATCTCTTTGTTAGGACTGCTACCTAGCCTTTGGTGGAATATGCACCATCATTGGGCCACCTTCAGGCATGTTTTTGCTACATTAGAGGGCGGTCACGGAGAAAAAGAAAGCAATTTTTTCTCTTTTATCGGCTCTCAAATTGTTCTCCTTTCTCCTGTGCTCTTTTTTTTATTGTGTTTTGCTTGTCAAAAATGGATCAAAAAAAAGTCTCTTCTCCCCCCTTCTATCGCTTTTTGTGGGATTGTCACTTTTGGCTCACTTACGGCGGCTGCTTTACTGGCTTGTTTTCAAAAAATCCAAGGAAACTGGGCTATTTTTGCGTATCCCACTGCCATTGTATTGATTTGTTGGGTTTTATTTGATCAACCGGGAAAGAGAATTCGATTGGTCACCTGGGGATTTGGTTTTTCTCTATTTTTTACGGTTATTTTGGCTTTGATTCTTTCTTCCATATACCCTCAATGGAACCCTTTTAAACACAACCAAGGATGGACCTCTCTTTCAGAAGAATTGGATTGGCATGGGTATGACCCCGAGCGCCACTATCTTTTTAGCGACAAATACCAGACAGCGAGTCTCCTGAGTTTTTATGCCAAGGGACAAAAAAGAGCCTATTTTCTTCCTTTAGACAACATTCGAAAAAATCAATTTTCCTACTGGCCCAGCTTACAAGAGGAAAGAAAAGGACAAACTGGCTATTTTGTATGGGTAGAAAATGCACCGAAACTCGAAACCGACTACCCAGAAAAAATTCCTTTTTACCAACAAAAACTGGGAAAATTCTTTGAAAATGTAGAGTATTTAGGTTTAGTTCCTTTAATCCAGAAAGGAAATTTTCTCATCAAAGGAGCGCTTATCTTTCGTTGCCATAATTGCAGAGAAATACCTCCCAACGAATCCTCGCTTTATTAACACAAAAAATCGATTATAGAATATAATGAGAGTAGAAAGAGTTTCTGCTGATTGGGGTTTTGCCAAAAGAGCCAATCAACGATAGTTGTTTGTTTAGGGATTACGACGCTGAAGCTAGAGCTCCTGGCCAAGATTGCTAAGGACTCAAATTTCAGGAAGTAAACCCACTTGTACAAAAAGTGTTGATCGTGCCAAATGCAGCCCCTTTTGGCGGTTTTTTCCTCTTTCGAAATTCCATTCGACTGTTAAAATAACTCATTTTTTCAATCAAAAGCGAATTTCGAAAGAGGCCTATTCTATAAAAGTTGATTTGCGATAAGGGAATTTTACAATATCTTCTAAATCCAAGACACTCTTGGAAGACACTTGAAAAAACTTGTGAAGTTCCCTTTTTAGTTTATCTTGAAAATTCTCCGGACCTTCCCAATAATTTCGAAGACGACAAAGAAATTCGCAATGGCTTCTTTGTTTTCGATAGGAAGGCATTTTAGGAGGCTGTAGAAGATATTCCATCGCTTCATCACTATAATCCCACAAAATAGAGCTATGATGCAGCCAGCGGCCTCTTGTAATGGACTGTGCGTTCCCTCCCCATTTTCGATTGCCAATGACATAATCGTTTTCATGTACCTCTACTTTTACTTTTTCAAAAAGAGGACGATAAAATTGTATACTCCATTCCATCAAATGTTTTGGAAATGGTTGGATGGGAATTGCATTGGATTGAAAAATAAAGGTCACGAAGATCGTATTTTCATCGACGATGACCGTGCCTCCCCCGCTAAAGCGACGAATAATGGGAATAGGGAATTGCTTCCACTTTATTTCATTGATCAGTAAGTCTTTTCGGCCTGAAATTCCCATGACAACAGAAAGAGGAGAGCCTTGGTTTAGGATACACCAATTCCCAGTATCAGCCCGTAAAAGCGCCTCTTCCCATTGGAGTTGTTGATAAATGGAAATACCAGAGAGTTCTAGCAAGTGGAGCAAAGGGGCCACTATTTTTTGTTCCTGGGCTTCAAAGCAATCAATAAAATAGAGATATCGGCAGGGGATACCCCTGCAATCCGGCTGGCTTGGCCAAGAGTTTCCGGTCGAACCTGTGAGAGTTTTTGTTTGGCTTCATTTCGAAGACCTATTACGGTAGAATAATTAAAATTAGGGGGAATGCGGACAGATTCAATGTGAGAGAGTTTCGCTACTTCTTTTTTTTGTCTTTCAATGTATCCTGCGTACTTTAGATTTAGCTCAATTTGCCTATTTATTTCAGATCCAAAGTCTTTAATCTCTTCGGGATAGGATTGAAGGAGTCTTTCGTAGGAAATTTCTGGGCGGCATAATAATTGTGCTAAGGTATATCCCTTTCCATTGTCTTGTTTAAAGATCTTTGTGAACCGTTCGGTTTCTTCTTCAATTATTTTTTCCTTTTGGCAAAGGCGTTGGTACCGTTCTTGATCGATAAGACCTATTTCATAGCCATAAGGTCGCAAACGCAAATCAGCATTGTCTTGCCGTAGGACAAGACGATCCTCGGCTCGGCTTGTAAACATCCGATAAGGCTCTTTATGATCTTGCGTGGTGAGATCATCGATCATAACCCCAATGTATGCCTCCGAACGTTTAAGAATGAGCGGAGGCTTTCCTTTTACTTTTAAAGCCGCATTGATTCCGGCAAGTAAACCTTGTCCTGCGGCCTCTTCATATCCAGAAGTTCCATTGATTTGTCCTGCCAAAAATAACCCTTCTATATTTTTGCATTCGAGAGAAGAGCCGATTTGCCCGCTCATTACATAATCATATTCAATCGCATAGGCCGGACGCATGATTTCTGCATTTCGAAGGGCAGGGATACTTCGAATGAATTGGTATTGGACATCGAAGGGAAGGGAAGAGGAAACTCCATTGACATACACTTCTTCCGTATAAATCCCTTCGGGCTCCAAAAAAATTTGATGTCTGTCTTTGTCTGCAAACCGAACAACTTTATCTTCAATGGAGGGACAATACCGGGGTCCTATTCCTTGGATTTTTCCAGAATACATAGGAGATCGGTGAATATTTGATAAAATAATGTTCTTGGTCTCTTCTGTCGTATAGGTAATGTGACAGGAAACTTGCGGCAGTCTGGGAAGATTTTCATCATCAAAGGAAAATTGAATCCCAGGTTCTCCTGGTTGTTCCTCCGTGAGCGAATAATCAATAGACCGTTTGTGAATTCTTGGCGGGGTTCCTGTTTTAAGCCGGCCCAGCCGCAGACCATATTTTTCTAAAGAGGCCGACATTCCGATGGAGGGCTGGTCTCCTGCTCTTCCTCCTGAATAATGAGTTTCTCCAATATGCAAAAGTCCTCGAAGAAAAGTACCGGAAGAAAGGACGACCGTCTTGCATGGATAGGAAATTCCCTCTTTTGTAAGAACCCCACTGATTTGATCATTATGAAGAAGCAAGTCTTCAATCGTCCCTTGTTTAATATCCAGATGGGGAGTTTTTTCAAGACGACGCTTCATTTCTTGCTGATAAGCCCATTTATCTGCTTGTGCTCGAGGAGCCCATACAGCGGGACCTTTGGTGGCATTGAGCATTCGATATTGAATGCCGGTCACGTCGATGATTTTTCCCATCTCCCCGCCCAAAGCATCAATTTCTCGCACAATATGGCCTTTTGCAATTCCACCTATCGCAGGATTGCAACTCATTTTACCTATTGTATCGAGATTCATTGTTAAGAGAAGGGTGCGCAGACCCATCCGAGCTGAAGCAAAAGCAGCTTCACAGCCTGCATGTCCTGCTCCAACTATAATCACATCATATTGTATAGGGAAGTTCCACATAGAGATTTAACTAGCTAAGACTAGCCAGGTTATTTTGCTTTATGTCTATCTCGACGACTCCTTTTCTTTCTCTTATGCTTTGCAATTTTGTATTTGCGCTTCTTTTTTACAGAAGACATATGCTCTCCGTTTCGTCATTTGGTTATGAGATGGAACTATCGTATAAGAAAAAAGATATGATGTAAACAAAAAGGGGGAAATTTTGGTTTCATTTTCCAAAAAATGGATTGCAAAAAAACTTAAATTGA
>JABDGJ010000038.1 GCA_013286075.1 Chlamydiota bacterium | reverse complement strand
ACTGAGTTCGGCTATTAGTCAGTATATTACTATTCCCCTATTTCGTGAACTTTTGGTCAATCAAAAGCCTCCTCGCCCTGTTCTCGTTTTCTTACAAATTGTACAACTGTCTATGAGTTTTGGAATTACCCAATTGTTTTTTGCGTTTGTTTTCCGTCCCCTTCGTTGGGTTGAATGCAAGCAACTCGGCGGCATTGTATTTTGTGTCCTCTTTATTTCCCATTTCTATGGGCATCGTGTGCAAAGACAGGCTTCTCTGGATTGATTTGCTTTTTATCTTTCTCCTCGATAGACTTTTTTTCTTTATTATTGTGATGCGATGACTGATCGACCAAAGACATACGATGCTTCTCGGCTTGATCCAAAATGGAGCCAGTTTTGGGAAGCAGGTGGCTTTTTCCAAGCAAATCCTCTTTCTTCTAAACCACCCTATTGCATTGTAATTCCTCCTCCTAATGTGACGGGTGTATTACATATGGGTCATGCCATTGGTGACACTTTGCAAGATATCCTTATTCGGTGGAAGCGGATGTTGGGGTGTGAGGTCCTTTGGGTACCTGGAACAGATCATGCGGGTATTGCTACGCAAACTGTTGTAGAAAGGCATTTAATCGCATCTGTAGGAAAAAGAAGAACGGACTATTCTCGAGAGGAGTTTCTTTCTCTTGTGTGGGAATGGAAAGAAAAAAATGAAGCCAAGATTCTCGAGCAAATCAAACGGCTCGGCTGTAGTTGTGATTGGTCCCGTTTGCGTTTTACAATGGATGAGGGAAACAATCTTGCCGTAAAGACAATGTTCAAAAAATTGTACGACGCTGGAATCATTTATCGCGGAGATTATTTAGTCAATTGGGATCCAATCACCCAAACTGCCCTTGCTGATGATGAGGTAGAGCATGAAGAATACAAATCGTCTTTATGGTATATTGATTATCCATTTTCAGACGGATCCGGAAAAATACAAGTTGCCACAACTCGACCAGAAACAATGCTCGGTGATACGGCTGTGGCGGTTTCTTCTCAAGATTCTCGCTATACTTCTTACATTGGCAAATCGATCCGTCTTCCCTTAACCGATAGAATCATTCCTCTTATTACCGACCATCGAGTCGATCCCGCTTTTGGAACAGGTGCTGTAAAAATCACTCCCGCTCATGATCCAAATGACTACCAAATTGGAAAAGATCACCACCTTCCATTCATTACTATCATGACTCCGGATGGTCGAATCAATGAGAATGGAGGACAATTTGAAGGTCTTACAATGCCAGAGGCCCGGAATGCTGTTGTCAAAGAACTGAAAAGGCAAGGATATCTTGCAAAAATAGAACCGCATGTTCATCGAGTGGGGGTATCTTATCGTTCCAAGGCAATCATCGAGCCTTATCTTTCTACCCAATGGTTTATTCGCATGGGAGATTTTACAAAAAAATTGCGCGATGTAATCCATAATGGAAGCGTCCGTCTTATTCCTTCTCATTGGGAAAATACGTATTTTTATTGGATTGATCACTTGCGAGATTGGTGCATTAGCCGGCAACTCTGGTGGGGACACAGAATTCCGATTTGGTATCACAAAGATGACCCCAAGAAAATGATTTGTGAAGATGGTCTCACTATTCCTGAAGAAATCAAACAATCTCCGGAAGAATGGATACAAGATCCGGATGTACTAGATACATGGTTTTCTTCCGCTTTATGGCCCTTTTCTACACTCGGGTGGCCCAAAGAAACAGCGGAATTGAAAAAGTTCTATCCTAATGCAACATTAGTGACTGGGCACGACATTCTCTTTTTTTGGGTAGCGCGCATGCTCTGCATGGGCGAATATGCAATGAATACAACTCCTTTCCCAGAATGTTTCTTGCATGGCTTGATCTATGGAAAATCGTATTGGCGGACGAGAGAAGATGGAAGCATTGCGTATGTCAATGAAGAAGAGAGACTTGCTTATGATCTTGGGAAAGTGGTTCCTTCGGATGTTTCTTCCAAATGGGAAAAGATGTCGAAGTCAAAAGGAAATATCATTGATCCTATTGAAATGATTGATCAATACGGAGCTGATGCTGTCCGGATGGCTTTATGTGCAAGTGCAACACAGGCAAGACAAATTGATTTGGATCGACGACGTTTTGAAGAATTCAAGAATTTCACGAACAAAATATGGAATGGATCTCGATTTGTTCTCTTGCACCTAGAATCCTCGAATCAAATGGAAGGGCTTTCAATTGCAGACTTTTCTTGTGGAATCGATGAATCTCTCATACGTCTTGAAGACCGCTGGATCTTTTCCACCCTCTCTCGAACCATCGCTGCTGTGCATGATCATCTGACAAAATATGAATTTGATCAAGCAGCGCACAAAGCCTACGAATTCTTTTGGAAAGAATTTTGTGCTTACTATGTCGAAATTTCAAAACCAGTCCTCTTTGGAAAACAGGGAAATGCTTCACAACGGAAAAACAAACAAAGAATATTGCTCGTTACTTTGTGCCAAGCTATCCGTTTGCTCCATCCTATGGCACCTTTTATTACAGAAGAGCTTTTTCATCTCTTAAAAGAATTATTCCCTTTTCATGAGGTCGAGGTTTCCTCACTAGATCCTTATACTAGTGAATGTATACAAGCTCTACAAGCACCGTGTTGCGCCATTTCTCCTTTTCCTCAAAGAATTGCTGCTGAGAATAGTCAGGTTCTCTTCCATTTTGCTTGTATGGAAGAAATAATTTATACAATTCGGAATATCCGGGGAGAAATGAAACTTCCGCCAGGACAAGATACCGACATCTATATTGTGGGAAATCAGACTGACGAAGAATGGAATATCGTACAAAACAACCAATACATGATACAAGCTCTCATTCGAACGAAAAAAATAGAAATGACTACAAAAGAACCGGTTATTTCCTTTGGTTGTATAGGAATTTGCCGCTCTTTGAAAATTATTCTCCCTTTACCACAAGATCTACTAGAACAAGAGATCATTCGTCTGACAAAAGAAAGAGACAAAATCTCATTACAAGTAGAAAAAATTCGATCGCAGTTAAGTAATCCCGATTTTGTCAATAAGGCTCCTCCGCAGTTAGTCGCAAAACAACAACAGCTTTTGCTTCAAGGGGAAAAAGAACTCGAGGAAATTACCAGCAAGTTATTAACCTGAATAACACTTCGCAGAGAAATTAGACATCCTGGATAACCTCTCGTGCCCGCGTGCGTGCCCGTGCCCCTGCCCGAAAATTAACTTATTGAAAAGTGTAACCTATGTGACTTTCCTTTCTGTAACCTATGTGAGTTTCCTACTGGTAAGTTCGGGCAGGGGCACGGGCACGAGAAGAGGTTATGCAAGATATTCTATTATGACGACCTAAGCAAATTTGCGTATTTTTTCTCGGGATACTACTGCCAAAAATGAGTTTGTTTCTTTGATGAGTACGCCAGATAAACTAATCAATGCGATCAGATTGGGAGCTGACATCAGTCCATTGCTAATATCTGCCAAATGCCAGGCAATATCCATTTTAACTGCCGCGCCAGGAATGACGACTAAAACAAATAAAATTCGAAAAAATAGGATCGATTTTTCTCCTAGTAAATATTCACAACATTTTTCGCCATAATAGGACCAAGCCAAGATTGTTGTATAAGCAAAGAGAATAAGGCCAATCGTGACAATATATTCTCCTCCCACAATATGCTTACTAAAGGCGGCAATAGCCAAAGGAGCTCCTTGTAATCCCCCGACCGTTGTTCCGGTAGGATCCACCATTTTTGTCACAGATAAGACAAGAGCTGTCATGGTGCAAATAAGAATAGTCGACATCAATGCCCCTGTCATCGTAATCATTGCTTGTCTTCCAGGGCTATCTGTTTTGGCAGCGGCAGCTGCAATAGAAGAAATTCCCATACCCGCTTCGTTAGAAAATACGCTTCTGGCTACACCCATTTGGATCGCAAGAATCATACTTGTTCCAAGAAATCCACCCGTTGCCGCTTGGCCATTCCAGGCATGTTGAAAAATCAATTGGAGAGTCGAGGGAATTTCAGTCAGATTCAATAGCAGGATATAAACTCCCGCCCCAACATATAGCAAGGCCATACCAGGAACGAGAATGCTCGAGACATTGCCAATCCACTTTACTCCTCCCAACATCACCATTCCAGTAAGAATACATAGAAAGATTCCAGTATACCAGGGATCAATCTGCCATACATGCCATATTCCTTCGGCAATAGAATTTGACTGCACTAGGTTTCCGGTGCTCAAAGCGGCGATCATTCCCAACAAAGCAAAAATGGAAGCTATCCAGCGCCATCCTAATCCTTTCTGGATGTATTGCATAGGACCACCACTCATTTCTCCTCGTTTGTCTACTTCTCGATATCGAACAGCAAGAAGAGATTCTGCATATTTAGTTGCCATGCTAACCAACGCGGTGACCCACATCCAAAATATCGCACCTAATCCTCCTACCGTAATTGCGGTAGCTACGCCAACAATTGTTCCGGTTCCGATGGCTCCCGCAAGAGAAGTCATCAACGCTTGGAAGTGACCAATATCTCCTCTTGACTCCTGAGATTGTGGTGTGATCACTTGTTTCATTGCGTATCCCAAATAACGAAACTGGACTCCCTTTAATAAAAAAGTCAGATACAAACCGGTGCCAAGAAATAAAAATAGGAGCGGAAATCCCCATACAAAATCTCTAATTGAAAGCAAAGTGAGGGCGAATGTTTCCATTTTTCTCCTTATAATCGTCTCTTAGGAAAAAAATATTATATAGTCGTTTGTAATTAAAAGACAAGATTTAGGCATGGAAAAAAATCTTTTTATATGTTAGAGTGCATATACCAAAGTGGTGACGCCCTACTTTGATATACAATAATTCTTAATAGATCCATGACCTCATTACCCTCTTATTTAGAAATTAAATCTTCTTTCCCTATTCCTCTTCGTGCACAGACATTTATCCAAAAAAGTAGAGAAAAAATTCGAAATATTTTACGTGGTGAGGAGTCTCAAATTCTATTGATCGTAGGCCCCTGCTCCATTCATGAACCTGCATCAGCCATCGAATTTGCACTTCGCCTACGAGATCTTTCTTACTCTCTCTCTTCTAATTTCTTTTTTGTCATGCGGGTCTACTGTGAAAAACCTCGTACACTCGTTGGATGGAATGGGTTTTTATATGACCCACATTTAAATGGTTCAAACGATGTACAGACTGGCATTATACTGACTCGGCAATTGCTTATTGAACTGGCTTCTCTAGAAATTCCAACTGCTACTGAATTTTTACATCCTTGCACTGCTTTTTACTACGACGATCTTATTTCATGGGGATGCATCGGAGCTAGAACTTCTTCCTCCCCTGTCCATCGACAATTAGCGTCGAGTCTTTCTATGCCGATTGGTTTTAAAAATGGGGTTGCAGGGGATATTTCTGCGGCTGTTTATGGGGCTGCTGCTGCTATGCACCCACAAACCTATATTCGCTTATCAGATGATCACAAAGAACTATCTGTTTGTGAGACTCTTGGCAATCGAGATACTCACGTTATTTTGCGAGGAGGAGAATCGGGACCCAATTTCGATGCTGCTTCCATCGCACATGTATGTAAGAGTCTTCGTGAAAAAGAACTTCCCCAAAGACTTCTCATTGATTGTTCCCACCAAAATTCAGAAAAAAATCCTTATCGACAAACAGCTGTTTTCCAATCGGTTCTGAGTCAAATCACGGATGGACACCATGCAATCCGAGGAATGCTTTTCGAGAGTCACCTTCGGGAGGGAAATCAACCATTAGATAACCCAGCTTCATTGCAGTATGGAGTTTCTATTACCGATGCGTGTTTAGATTGGAATGCAACTGCCGATTTATTTCATTGGGGAAAAGACTACATTGACCGATCTAAATCCGAGCTTTGTTGCTTTTTGCCATGACTTCTATTTTTCGTTGCTATCCACTCTGTTTTGCTTTCCTCCTACTAGGATGCGGGCTTCGCCGTTTGGATGTGCAAACACAATACTTTACTCACGAAAGCCTTGCTAGTTTTCATGTGGGAACTCCTGATCCGATGCTCGATGAACCGACCATAGGACAACGCCTTCTCATTCAATGGTCTCTTTCCAAAGAGGAAATAATGAATGGGGACGTCTATTTACATCTGATTGTTCGTTTCCGAAATCACATAGAAGAAAAAATTGAGATTCCTATTCGAACTACCTCAAATCATTATGTCTACACACTAAAAAATAAAAAATATGAAGAAACAGGAGGTATTCTCACATATTATGTGGAGATCAAGAGACAAGATCTCGTGTTAGCAACCTGGAAGCATCCTTTATGGGTTCCCCTTATACAAATTAATACCCGTAACTTCCCCCAATGCCAAAGTAATGAGTAGGCGATTTGCTAAATTGCCCTTCTACGGAGTATCCATCGTGATATAATACGTACACGCGTACTCTTCTTCGAAGACCTGATACTTTACCCCATTCATATCCTAAGGCAAAATTCGAATTGATGTGATGCTTAAAGTGGGTTTGGTAAAAGAAATCCATCGCAAAAAAGGGTTCTCCATATAACCGGTTATTGTAATCGTGAAATCCCAATTCCGAGAAACGAATCTCTGTCCCTGCTTGGAAATAGAAAGAACCTACTCTGAAAGAGTCGTCCTGTCTTGTTACCCACCCAGCTCCGCCATAGAGACGAATGTCCCGAGTGAATTGATCGGAAAAGTAAAAATCAAAAGCTTCTATGCTCGGATTTCGACGGTCGAAATGAGGGTGATCAAGAAGGAATTCATCTCCAATGTGAGTGGAAATGTGATAACCTCTTAAGCGAAAGGCCCAGTTACCAAATAAATAAGTAAGAGGGAATCCAACATAATAGTCGGCATCAATTAAAGGAGCAGACTCATGCAATGGATCAAAAATGGCCCAGACATCTCCTTCGATATCCAGTTCGAGATCTCCTCGATAATTCCATAGATCAACCCAACGGAAAATTGGAAAAACATCTCCGAAAGAAACGGGAACGAGGTTATTTCCTAATAAGCGATCATCAAAACGCCAACCAATAGAAAAAGTCACTTGGCGAGGATCAGCGATGAAAGGGCGAAATGCTGGAGGTCCCTCAGGGAACCAAATTCCCCACAGATTATTTTCTCGAGCAAATTCATAATCTGTCATTGGAGCGGTGGTATACCAATCATAATCTTTGTAGAGATCCGAACCGACTACTTTTTCGCCACCCATTCCATCACATCCGATTTGACCAGCAGGATCTGGACATTCTTCACTTGGATTGACACATCCCTCTTCGGCAGCCAGCCAATACGTTTCTTCTGTAGTTGGACATTCTCCTTGTTGATCCCTATTGTCTCCGTATAGTGGTACCCAATACGCGGGTAATGAATATGCGATAAGACCCAAAAAATAGATTGGGCATAACTTAAAACGGTGCATTTTCTTCCTCATTTTAAAATCATTAAGAAATAATCTCTAAGTGTATAAAACAAATGGAATAAAATAATCAAGTATGAAGGTTTATACTCTATTTGCTATATATCCAATAAAAGGAGAAATTATGGACGATTACCCTGAAAATGAGCCTAGAAGAAGATCTTCTACTTGGTTGATTGGGATTATCATCGCAGCGGTTGCTTTCTTCCTCTTTTTTATGCACAGCGAGAAAAATCCCATTACTGGCGAAAAACAATATGTTTCTATTTCTCCCCAACAAGAAGTACGGCTAGGTCTACAAGCGGCGCCACAAATGGCAGCTCAGATGGGAGGGGAAATCTCCTCTTCAGACGCACGAACTCAGCTCGTACATCGAATAGGAAATGAAATTATCCAAAAAAGCAATGCTCACGAAGGTCCTTGGCAATTTCAATTCCATCTATTGGCAGACCCTAAAACGGTTAATGCCTTTGCTCTGCCGGGAGGGCAAATTTTTATTACTTTAGGGTTGCTCAATCGATTGCAAACGGAAGCACAGCTGGCTGGAGTATTGGCTCACGAAACAGGACATGTTATTCAGCGCCATTCGGCACAACAAATGGCAAAAAGTCAATTGGGGCAATTGTTGGTGTTAGCGACAGGAATTGGCTTGAGCGATTCCAATCATCCTGACCGCGCTAGACAAAGTGCAATGATTGCAAGCGTTGTCAATCAGATGACACAGCTGCGATACAGTCGAAAAGACGAATTAGAAGCCGATGAATGGGGTATTCGCCTTATGAGAGAGGCTGGGTACACCCCTCAAGCTATGATTGAGGTAATGGAGATTCTTGAAAAAGCAGTTCCTGGAGGGCATCAACCGGAAATGTTACTCACGCATCCATACCCTAAAAATCGAATGGAAAAAATCCAAGAATATATTCAGGCTCATCCCATTGGCGCTAACCTTCGAGAAGGAAGAAATATAAAGGATCTGATTGATACCGACTCTACCTCAGACGAAGATTTCTCTAGGCAACCGGCATTCCAATAGTCTTGTCTTGAGAAGGCTGTTTTCGTTGAGAAATAAACTGAACCAGTGAC
>JABDGJ010000037.1 GCA_013286075.1 Chlamydiota bacterium | reverse complement strand
ATCTCCATCCAAGAATTACCGGAAGCAAGAACGGGCCGAACGACCCAAAAAGGAGAGATTTATGTCTACGAGTTGGTATTAAAAGTAGATTCCAGTGTCGACATTTTCAATTCGGATCGAATTACTTTACGAACCTCAGGACTTTTAGGTGAAAGGAATGTGGAGATTAACCCCCAACCATTGCAACCAGACCAAAAACTGAGAAATGTGGAAGAGGAGATTTTATACGCTGGAATTACCACAAGCGTAGAAGACACAATGAAGGAAATTGGGGATCTCACAAAAAAATTTGTAGTCGCACTGGATGATGTGCACGAATTTATGAACCAAGTAAAAAATGAGAAAATTGTTCATCGACTCAAAGAGAGTCTACAAAATATTGTAGACATTACTGCTACTTTTAATCGGCCTCAATGGGGCCGAATAATTGACAATGTCGCCAACCTCACCGACAGAGTGAACAATTCTTGGACACATGTCGATCGGACAATTGATCATTTTTATGTCTTTAGTCAAAATGCAGTCCGTTTTTCTGATCAAGCAAATCAGATGATTGATTACACAATGCAAGGAAAAGGATCTATCGGACAATTGTTTATGAAAGATGACACCTACTTGCGACTGAAATCTATTTTGCACAAGGGTGAAGTCGTCATGAACGATATCAATACGTATGGACTCCTGTTTCATTCAAATAAAAGATGGCAAAGAGTCCAAGCAAGACGCCTCCAGCTACTGGAAAAACTATCGAATCCTCTTCTATTTAATCAATATTTTAACGAAGAAGTAAATCTCATTTCAGATTCTCTCTCCCGAGTTTCCTTTGCCCTTGATACAGCAGAATCTTATCCTTGTTCTCTACTCACTGATCCTATATTTACTAAAGAATTCTCAGAATTGTTAGAAGGGGTTGAACAAATGAGCGAAAACTTAAAGATGTATAACGAACAAATTATCGATCAAGGTACAAACTAGGAGAAGTGTATGGAAGGCCCTGCTTATTCGCAAATCCAAAAGGGTACTTTTTTAGTCGCAACTCCTGATATCGATATTGGTTTCTTTTTTCGAGGCGTCCTTTTGGTGTGCGAACACACTGCAAATGGCTCTTTTGGATTACTCATCAATAAACCACTTGAATTGGATCTTCCTGAAGAAATTGTCCATATCAACCAAGAATCTAATCAAAGAATTGGAATTCGAGCTGGAGGCCCTGTACAAACTAACCAAATGATGCTGCTTCACACTTCAAACCAAATCGAAAGCCAAACCTTGAAAATTTGCGATGATGTATATCTAGGAGGAGATTTGCAATTTCTACAAGAAGCAATAGCAAAACCAGAGGGTCCTTATATTCATTTGTGTTTTGGATATGCGGGGTGGGGCACAGGGCAATTAGAAAGAGAATTTCTCGATGGGCAATGGTTCCTTTATCCAGCAAGCGAGAAATTTATATTCCACGTTCCTCCTGAAAAACTCTGGCAGACCCTACTGCGCGAAATGGGGGGAAAGTATGCCACCCTTTCAATGATTCCAGAAGACCTTTCGCTCAATTAGAAACTCCATTTGCATGCTAAATTGTCTTTTTTGTCATCTTTAACATAGTAACAAGAGCGAAACAAATTGATCACAAACCACTTCGGTATAGAGAACTTGAAGATGAAACGCTTTATTCTCGTCATGTTATATTTTTTATGTAGTGTGAGTGCTTCAGCGTATGAATATGAAATTTCAGCCTGCTGTATTTTTCAAAATGAAGCTTCTTTTTTAAAAGAATGGATTGATTATCATCGATTAATAGGTGTGGATCATTTTTACGTATACGACAATATAAGCACCGACCATCCTCGTGAAATTCTCGACGCTTATGTGAAAGAAGGAGTTGTGGAATATATCTATTGGAATAGGACTTATACCACCGACAAGGAATGGTGGGTAGTCCAATGTGATGCGTATAAAGATGCTTTGCGGCGTGCAAAAAACAGAAGTAAATGGCTTGCCATCATTGATACAGATGAGTTTATTGTCCCTATTCAAGATCGGGATTTAAAATTATTTTTGCTTGATTTTGAAGATTTTGGAGGAGTTTGTATTCATTGGGTTTTCTATGGATCCTCTGGAATACAAAAAATTTCCCAAGATACATGGATGATCCTCCAATTGCTAAAGAGGGCAGACATGTCATATCCTCTAAATCGAATAGTGAAATCCATCGTCAGACCAGAAAGAGTCGATCTAAAAAATTCATTTTTACCCCATACTTGTGCGTATATCGAAGGATATTATCATGTAAACGCCAAAAAACAAAAATTAAAGAAAAATGTAGTCAGAGATTGTTGTAATGAAAGAATACGACTCCATCATTATTGGGCAAGAGACTTAGATTTTCTCCATAATCATAAATACCCAAGATATGCACGTTGGATTGGAAAAGAACGAGCTTTAGAAAAAATAAAAATAGAAGAGAAAATGAACGATTGCTTCGACCCTATTATTGTCAATGTTGTGGAACGTCTCCGATCCAAAAACTAAAAAATCCAACGCTCAATTAAAAATTGATACACTTGGGCATAAATCAATAAATATTTTTTTTATTTCTATATATCTACGGCACTACTTTACTAAAATGGGGTTATAATTTATTATTGTGAATAAAAAAAACTATATTTTATTGCATGATTCACCGCATCGATAATTACACAATCCATTTTGTAGATCCAAAAGATAATATTGATACTTTAATCAATCTTGCTGGAACGGCAATTATTTCTAGTATTGGAATTACATCGTTGAGTTTTTTTGGAGTTTTTGTCTTCAAGGGAAAAGCTGCTGTTTGGAGTGTACGAGCTGCTATGGCTCAAGCAGGCCAAACTACCTGCTTCTGGTGGACCTTTGAATCGGCTTCTGGTATAGCAGCCTCTTTTACAACAGCTGCCGCTAAAATGGCTATAGTTGGAAAAATTGCTATAGGGGTGCTTGGTTTGGGTATAACTGTTCTCACCATTGCTGGTATAGCCAAAATAATAGTAAAAGCACCCCAAAACGTCTGATGATATCTACAATTACGCCCAAAATTTTTTTAGATGGCTATTATCTACAAAGAAGGTTGTCTATTCTTCAAAAAATTATTCCGACCACTTCTTCTAAGGCAGAGGAGGTGACTTTCCAATTTCTTCGGGGAATCGCTCATGTTACTATAGCTGCCGAATTATCCATCCGAGCATTTCATCCTTCTTTTAGAATCAATCAAAAACTTCAGCTCGGTTGTATATTTTTACCAGCTATATTAGCTTATCATGCAATAGACGACGGCGATGGGTTTCTTGGTAATTGTTCTAGAAAGATCATTTCTTATTGCGCCCCCTATCATTCTACTATGGTTACTCTTTCAAAAATCGTTACCCTAGTAAGCTCCGCTGGTTTCTTTGCTGCTGGGAAAATCGGATATGGGCTCATAAGTGCTTTACCCTTGTTACAAGTCAGAAAAATAGTGGGTTGTACTACTTTTTTTGAATTAATGGACAATGCTTTAGATATCTTGGCTTGCGGAGTTGCAGTAGTTGCCGGTCATTATTACTTTGCGGCTCTTATTGGGTCATGGGCACTTATTAACAACATTGCATTCTTTTTTAAGTTATTTTCCCCTTTACGCAAGGAAATTCCTATCACCCCGAATGACCAAGCACATTTAATAAAGACAATATCTAATCTCCCCTCTCCAGATGATTCTACCCTCACCAAGGTCCATACATTTGGTGATGTACTCGCAAAAATGACCTCTTTACAGATCGATTTGCGAGCTCTTCCCCCCTTCTTTACTCTCTTTGGCTTCTTTCCTACACTCGCAAGAGAACCTATTAAAGAAGATCTACTAGGTAGAGACTTTTCGGGTTACCTTTATGCTAAAACCCTCGAGGATGATAGAAATCATAAAGAAAAAGAACAATTACGCGAAGCTAGAATAAGAATCGAGATATTGTATAGGTTGGATTCGCATATTCATGAACTCGAAAACGGAATCTTTTTTGGGAAAATAAATGAGATGCTTAGCACTTCAGCAATTTCTGCAAATAAAACCGACCCTCTAAGTCAACAGGTCAAACGAACTATTTCATTACCTTGCCTACATGAAATCTTAGATAAATTAGAAGGCGAGACAGGAAATATCAATGCAAAGCAGATCTATGATGATCTCTTTCCTGAAACTAAAGACACAGAGGATACTTCAACTGCTACTCTTTGGGATAGCGGTTTGAACAGATTGGAATTTTTTCAACAGATAAGACAAAATCTAATCAGTAGCATTTTCCCTCTTCTCGATGAGAAATTGCAGAAAAAGTTTCGTAAGGATATTGTATTGACAATAAGAAAAGATGTCCCTCTGAGAAGTTTATTGAAAGAACTACACTCTTCTTTTGCTCCGTTTAGGAATACCTATTCGATTATGATGAACTCTAAAGAGGGACAAAGCGCTTTTATACGGCTTGCTATATTAGGCTACATACAAGGAAACATTAGTCAACAGAAAGAAGAATTGCAACAATCTTTCGAGCAATTGAGTCCACAAAAAAACACAGCTATTTCTGCTATATTGAACAGAATTTTCATGCATGGCATAAAGGACTGTGTAATGTTTTCTGACAATCTAGAGAATTTTCTCAACCATTTACCTCCCTACGATGAAACCTTTTCCTCAAAAGACAAACTCAAACTCTTAGAAGCTCTTACATAAGTTTCACACTTTGGAATACCAAGACCCTTTTCCAACGCCATGTTTGGCAATTGTTTTTGCTTGTACAAGAGAAACCAAGGTTTTTTTCACAGTATTTCGATTCGCTCCGCTGAAAAAATACCCATAAATACCCATAAATACCCATAAATCTATGATATTCCAAAAAAGATTAATGCGATGGGAGAATACGAGAAATCATTCCACGCAAGAGTTCCGAAAGACCTTCTCCCGAAGCAGCAGAAATTTCAAATAAGGTGTTTTCTGGAAAAGAATATTCTTTTTTAAAACGGGGAATTAACTCTTTAGATTCTTCCGTATCAATTTTATTAAGGGCCACTATATAAGGGCGATCTAATAGGGCAGGATTATAAGAAGCCACTTCTTCTCGAAGAATCCGAAAATCGTGCGCGGGTGTTCTTCCATCAATTCCAGAAGCGTCTAAGATAAAAATGAGAAGTTTTGTTCTCTCAATGTGTCGCAAAAATTCAAGACCTAACCCTCGATTTTGGCTAGCCCCTTCAATAATGCCAGGAATATCGGCCAAGTAGATGCGGCTATAATCGTCTAATTCGACAAATCCAATATTGGGTTGTAGCGTAGTAAAGGGATAAGCTGCCACTTTGACTTGCAATCCCGCAAGAGAAGAAATTAATGTCGATTTTCCTGCATTGGGAAAACCCACCAAACCCACATCAGCAATGAGTTTAAGCTCTAGTTCGATTTCATGAACCTCTCCAGGAGTTCCTTCTGTCCATTGAATCGGTGCCCGATTAGTGGGAGTTTTAAAGCTGTCGTTCCCTCTTCCCCCTCTTCCTCCTTTGCACAAAACCCATCGCTCTCCCGCAGTTGTGAAATCGTGTAAGACTTCCCCTGTCAAAGCATTTTTAACGAGGGTTCCACAAGGAATTTTGAGCAATACATCTTCCCCATTCCTCCCTTGGCAGCAATTTCCTCCTCCACTGGCTCCATCCTTTGCTTTGATTTGACGACGATGGCGAAACCAATCGAGAGAAAAAATTTGTGGATCTGCGAGGAGAATGATTGACCCTCCTTTTCCTCCGTTTCCCCCAGCTGGTCCTCCTTTGGGAATGAATTTTTCACGATGCCATGCAACAGCCCCATTTCCTCCCTTACCAGCAATAAATTGAACCATTACACGATCAAGAAACATAACAAACCCATTTAATTATATCGAAGTGGTCTCAAAATAGGAAATTTAGAACAAATTAATGCAGAAGATAATCTCTCTGCATTAATTACGAGGTTTTATACTGACGTGAACTCAAAATTAAGCACCTGTCTCAATAGACACATAGGTCTTGTTTGTCTTGCAAAAAGAAACAACGCCATCGACTAAAGCAAACAGAGTATCATCGGAACCACGCCCCACGTTCTTTGCTGGATGCCATTTCGTTCCTCTCTGTCTGACAAGAATACTTCCTGCTCGAACAACTTCACCAAATCCTACTTTTATTCCTAAACGTTTGGAATGAGAATCTCTTCCATTTCGGGTAGAACCTTGCCCTTTCTTATGTGCCATGTTATTCTCCTTTCTCTTTCTGTTTTCCCATTCCAGTGATTTTCACTTCTGTATACTTTTGGCGGTGGCCCCATTTTCTACATTGATTATGGCTTCTCTTGTACTTGATACTCGTGATTTTTTCTCCACTCACTTGACCTCGTACTTCTCCATATACAAAAAAATTGGGGATATGGGGTTGTCCAATATGAGTCTGAGATCCATCAGATGCGAATAAAACTTCTCCAAAATGGATTGTATCTCCCTCTTTTGCATCAAGAAGTTCGACATGAATGATATCTCCCTCTGCAACCTGGTATTGCTTCCCACCTGTTTCGATAATAGCGTCTTTCATATGTGTGTGTAACCTCTACTAATCAAATTTCTGCTGTTTACAATGAAGTAAGAATACTCTAGCTTAAAATGACTTTGCAATCAACGGGAAACTCAAAAGGCAAAACACATCTGCAGTAAAATACTGTCAATCAACGCCAGTCAATTATTTTTGACAAATTTCTCGACAAATAAAAATTAAAAACATAAGTTCTTTGTCTTTTAAATTCTATTTTTAGGTTTACAAAGACTTTTATGTTTAAATTTTTATTTTTATTATTTCATCTTAGTTTATTTGCCGATGTCCAATACAACGAGCCATCTGTTGTTTCGAGTCGAGAAGGTCTCCCCTCTAATATAGTTGATGACTGTGTGTGTGTCATTTCTGGCGAATACATCATTTCTGCTCAAGACCTTGTTGTTGTAGGACCGGAATCTTTAGTCGTACAACGAGAATATGGAAGCGAATCGCGAGGATCCTTTGGAAAATCATGGTCTTTGAACCACTGCGAAACCCTGAAAATGGTAAATACAAATTATGAAGGAGAACCTGCTTGGATCATTGGGCATAGACAACCCTCCGGTGCAGAGGTCGATTACTTTTATCCAAAATCAGAACAAGCAACAAAAAAAAGACACTTACAATTCACCCTGATTCCACCAAAAGGACTCACCAATGGAGCCAATGGACTCAGCGGCCAAACAAATCTGAAGAACCAAGAAATACACCTCTATCCCCAAGAAGAAAAAGTCATCTCCATTTCCGGCTCTGGGCACAAACGAACCTTTAAAGACTCCAAAGCAAGAGAAGATGGATGGTCCATTTTCCGCGAAGAAAAAGGGGAAAAGGCAAATGGAAGCCTCTATCGATACGAAATACAAAAGGGAAGGAGAGAAATTTTTTGCGAAAGCAATGGGGGTGTTCCCTATAGCAGCGCAAAAATTAAGACAAATGAAAAAGACTCCGTCATCACTCTTACAACCAGCGATCACAAAAAAATTCACTATTATTTTCTTCCGTTTGCATACAAACACATCGAAAAAAGTCGAGGAGAAGAAAACATCGAGACCATTCGAGATCGATACCTCATCAAAGTAGATACTCCGTATGCCTCGATAGAAGAATACGAATATGAACAAAAAACCAAAGGGAACGATTTACACATTGTCTGTCGAAAAAAACCAGACGGCCGTTTTCAAAAAATTGTTTACTATAAAAACCCCTATAAAAAAGGGAAAAAACTGGATGTAAAAAGTCTTCTCACCGAGCAGAAAGATCACTTTTTCTTTGATCGGGTAGAACTCCTCCAAGCTCCAGTAGGATCAGACAAAACCCCCATCACAACACACCGCTTTGTCTATCACGGCAAACAAAAAAAAGACAAAGAAACAGGTAGAAAGGAAATCCAAAGCGGATCCACAGAAGTATACGATGCATATGGCCATTTGACAACATACGTATACGATGCATCCCATCGACTCACAGAAAAAAACTACTATAACGCTTCGCAAGAACTCCACAAAAAAGAATCGTTTGTATGGACCGAAAAAGGAGACCTCCTTGGAAAAATTCTTACAGATGCCAATGGAAAAGTATATTCAGCTCGTTACTTTACCTACGATGATCGAGGAAACGTCACTCGCAATATCCTCTGCGGAAAACTGACAGGCCATCCCTCTCCTGAAGTTGTCCTTCATTCATCATCGAAAATTCCCCATGCAAACGGATACGAAAAAGAAGAAAAGACCTACACCTATTCAAATGATGGCCTCAATCTCCTCACAAGCGAAACAGACAGCAATGGAAAGACCACACTCTATAAATACATCTGGGGAACAAATCATCTGCGAGCGAAATATACCATCTACAACGGCCTCATTCAAGTCAGAGAATTTTATGAATACAATCCCGAATACGCTCTCGTAAAAACCATACAAGACGACGGGAAAAACGAAGAAAAAGAAGATCTCACTGGAGTCACAGAAAGAATTACTACCCTCATTACACCAAGATCTACCCCACCGTTGGGACTCCCAGAAAA
>JABDGJ010000036.1 GCA_013286075.1 Chlamydiota bacterium | reverse complement strand
AAAAACGGAGAGGGGGAAAGTTCAACTATCCAGCAATCATCACCATCACTTATTGTTGACATCGGAATCCCTGTTAAGAAGTCTCCGCATATTTCTTCTCCAGAGCACAGAAGAGGGTAACGGGATAACAAAAATAAAGGAATTTTTCTGTTTCGACACTTCCTTTTCCATTCTATAAAACTCTTACTGCTTGGTTCTAAATGAGTTATGGAATACCCCTCTCGCATGGGAAGATAATACACAAGCCGTCCCCGCCACGCATCATGCCAACTGCTTGGTCGATCTTGCGTAACATATTTTTTAGTTTCCATTTTGACATTCCATATGCCAAACGAAGCTTCCCCACTTGTTATAGATAACCCTTGGACAGAATGATCCGGTGCAGAAGAGAATCGATCGATAAAGAGCCTTTTCCGATCGACATACACCGACCAAGAGCCCATCGTAAACATTTTAGCTGCTTTTTCTTCTACAATTGCTACCGCAATATCATTTATCATGCTCCGCGATAAGAAAAAATGATATTGAGCCACCAATTTTCTAAGAAAATATTTGATTTCAACTAACCCTTGCAATGCATCTGTCCGCAAATCGACATATACTCCTGAAGGACCTTCTTGACATGTTACAAAAATAGGAGATATTTTTTGATCAAAATAGTGCACCAAATTTTCCATTTCTTTTCCAAATTGCCGATTTAAATTAGGAAAAATGGTTTCTCGAAAACGTGCACGTAAAAAACGGGTGTCTTGGTTCGTTGGATCAAGAAATGGATGAATATGAGAATGAGTAAAAAACTGTTGAATCTCTTTCTTTCTGATCGATAAAAGAGGTCGAAGAATGACCATTCCTCGTTGCTGACTATTAGGTGAAAGTCCTTTCCATTGAGACCAATGCATCCCCTCAAATATTCTTTTCGCTACCGTTTCTGCTTGATCATCCTGATGATGCCCTGTAATAAGCGCTTGAAAGGGAATCTCCTGGTGTAATTTTTCAAAAAAATCATATCGTTTCTCGCGATAGAATGCTTCAAGATTTCCACTATATTCCACCGTTTCCAAAGTGTTTATGTGAAAAGGAACCTCATGTGCAATGGCGAGTTCATGAAGTGCTTGTGCCTCTTGTGCGCTTTCTCTACGCCAACCGTGGTCGACATGAGCGACATGAAAAGGAATATGAAACCGCTCTCGATAGTGAAGCAAACAATAGAACAGAGAAAGGGAATCGGCACCTCCTGATAAGGCAAGAAGGAGGGGGTGATGAGTAAGACAATGCTTCTGTAAAAATTTTTCAACAGTTGTGTACATTATTTTATTGTTCTTGAGTCAGATAGAGAATATAGAGAGCAATCAAAATAAATAATAAGACCCACAAAAAAAAGGGGAAAGGATCTTGTTGCAAAGCTAAGGTGTCTCGTTCTCCTCTTAGATTCCAAGAATCCTTTTTAAATACATCTTCCTCAATAGGTTCTTCTCTCTCATCTTCAAAAACTATTTCCAATTCAAATACAAACCTCGCAGGAATCCACCTTGGGAATCCTTTTTTCCAAACTAACGTATCTGGTGTGAATTTTTTGTGATTTTTGAGCTCTACAATAGTGTAGGGCCCTTCTTTGCGATCATCAATGAGCAGATACCACTCTGCAGAAAATTTTTTTTTACTTTGTTTTTTTGAAGCCATAAGATTATATTAATCTGTATGATTAGTTATTTAATAATACTACAGTATGTATAATATACCAATTATTTGGCGATCTTTCATTACTGATTTCCTGAAAATTTCTGTCGCTTCTGTATTCGCTTTTGTCGCTATTCTCCTTACCATGCGAATGAGTGAAATTGCCCATTTTATTGCGCTCGGCGCCCCTTTTCCTACCCTTCTTCTTTTTACTCTCTACCAAGTTCCTTATATTTTGCCTATTGCTCTCCCTTTGTCTGGATTGATTGCCTCATTCATCATTGTGCGGCGGTGTTCCCAATCAGAAGAATTAACTGCTTTGCGGGCAAGTGGTTTTTCCCTTTTGCACATTTTAGCCCCCATTTGGTTAGTTGCAGCTTTTCTCTCTCTGCTCAATTTTTGGATTACTTCAGAGTTTGCCACGCAATCCCACTTAGAAGCAAATGTATTGAAAAGTGAACTTCGTGCAATTAATCCACTCCTCCTGCTACAAAATAAACATCTGATGCGACTGAAAGGATGTTATTTTGAAATATTGGGCTCTTCTCATGTTGGTGAATCAGCTACAAATGTAGTTTTAGCTATTCCTAACCAACAACAAAATCGATTACATCTTCTATTGGCCAATAAACTCTGTACAGAGCCTACTCATTTTACGGGCAATGGTGTGAGCTTGATTGCAGGAACAGCAGGAGAAAAAGAAAATGATTTCGACGATCTATACATTGAGAATATAGGGACATCGGTTGCCAATATACAGGACTTTTCTCCGTTATTGGAAAAAAAAATATTGCACCTCAACAACGATTATTTAAAGTTTTCTTTTCTTCTTTCTCGCTTGCGAGATATTCAACATGAAGTAGAACTCCTTCTTCCCGATAATCCCAATGCGGCACAATTACAAAAAGAAAAGAAATATCGAATATTGTCTGAAATCATGAAACGATTCTCGATTGCTTTGGCTGTTTTTACATTCACAGTACTCGGAACCACTTGTGGAATTACGATTGGGCGTCGAAAACAATATAAACCTCTCTGTTTTGCAATTGCATTGACAACCCTCTTCCTCCTTTCTTTTTTCTTTGCAAAAGAAGTCGACACCCATTTTTGGATGGCTACCTTTTCATCCTTTTGACAAGCATCCTTTTTTTAAAAAGAATTGGGCAAGGAGTTGGATGAAAATCGCCATTTGGAAACGTTATTTTTGCTTTCGATTCTTAGAAATGTTTTTCTTTTTTCTCTTCTCTTTTTACGGATTTTATATTCTCATCGATTATGCGAGTCATACGGGAATTCTTTCTAGTCATTCCTCCCACTGGAAAGAAATGATCGTCTACTATTTTTATCTATTTGCAATGCGAGCAGAAATTCTCATCCCTCTTGCTTTACTGATCGCATTCATTCATACAACTACTTCCTTGAATCTTCACAGAGAACTTGCGGCTTTCATGGCGAGTGGGTTCGATCTGCAAAAATTACTCCGTCCTTTCTTATTCATCGGGATCGGTTGCGTAGCATTGCTCTATTTCAATGAAGAATTCTTCTTGCCTCATGCATTGGAAAAACTCAGACGATTTGAAAATCAAACAAAACACAAAAGAAATAGAAATGTACTCCCTATTGCAGCACACCAAATTGGACTCGAAGATGGTTCTTTATTCATTTTTCAAACATATGATCCACAAAAGAAACAATTTTTTGATGCCTACTGGGTGAAGTCGATAGATAGCATTTACCGGATGAAATACGTTACTCCTTCCCCTCTTCATGGAGCACAAGGCATATTTGTCGATCATCTCACGCGCCAAGCAAATGGAGAGCTCTTGCAAACCGCTTCTTATCCCACATTTTCTTTTCCCGATATGCACATCCATCAAACAACAGACTCTTCCCTTTTCTTTGATCCCGATATTTTTTCATTATCTGACTTGATAAGAGAGACATCACGTATTACTTCCTCGTGGAATGAAAATGAAAGCAAAGCAATGACTGCCTTATACTGGAAGTTAATTATCCCATGGTTATCTCTCCTAGCAATTATCGCTCCAGCCCCCTTTTGCATCCGTTTTTCTCGAAAAATGTCTCCATTTTTTATTTATATTTCTGCATTATTCGGACTGATTGCTTTATATATGTTTTTAGACGCTGCGCAAATTGTTTCAAAAAGACAAGTACTCAGCCCCATTTGGACTCTTTTGGTCCCCTTTTTCTTCTTTTTTAGCTATTTTTCAGCTCGGTTCTACCTACTCGACTGCCGAGAATAATGAGTGTAAAATATCTCCTTTATTGATAAGTTTTTTTTTGCGATAAGAGGGAGTTCACAAGCCTCTAAAGATACTCAAAAACTAAAAATCTAGGACTATTATGAAACTGTTATTTTGCCTCTTATCAATATGCTTACTTACTCAAGGTAGTGGGTATGGCTCATCCCGCCAAACGAAATATGATTTTCATTCGCAAGCATCACAAGACGCTTTTGTCTATACACTTCTCTATGACATAGAAAAGAAAAAAGACCAGGGGTACTATCTAGATATTGGTGCGGCTCATCCCATCATCATTAGCAACACCTATTTCTTCGAAAAATATTTCCATTGGAAAGGAATTAGTATAGATGTATCGCCAGATTATACAAATGCTTGGGCTGCTACCCGCAACAACCCGCTATTAAATGAGGATGCAACAAAAATCAATTATCGCTCAATTTTAGAATCTTTTCCTTTCATTATCGATTATCTTTCTCTCGATGTCGACGGACAATATGATACAGTCTTACAACAAATTCCTTTTGATCAATACCTATTTAAAATCATTACAATTGAGCACGATTATTATCGCTTTGGCGATTTTTATAGAAAAAACGAACGAGATATTTTACAAGCTAAAGGGTACTACTTATTATGTCCCGATGTCTCTCACCCCGATGTGGGTTCTTTTGAAGATTGGTGGATTCACCCAAGTGGTTTTTCAGAAAAAACACTTCTCCAGCTCATTTTTTTAGATCTGAAAGAAAAAAATCACGATGAAATTGTTTCTCTTCTGAAAAATCTCGCTTTTTAATTATTTGATTGTATTTTTTATATTTTTCTAGTATCATAAGATAACTTAAATTTTAATTAAAGTTTTTTTTATGAATATTATTGGTCAATCATTAGATCATACTCTCATTACTTGGATTACAGCCGATTCAGAGGCAAGCGTACCGTACACGGTAAAAGAAAAAAATGAGGAAGGAAAATTCAAGATAAAACTCAAGGAAGGTCCAGCGGATAAGTGTTGTGTCATCTTCTATAAAAACAAACAATACATAAGGGAGGATGCATTTTTAGCATCTTATATTAATGCCAATATTCGCTATCGATGTTCCGATATTTGGGGGTATTTAACAAGTTTTGGCCCAAAAGGGTGTGAATTTGATAACATGAAAGAACTGGCCGTAGAGATTAACCTAATTCATAATAGCATCCGTTCAGAAGAACATGTGATGTGGCTTGTGAACAATCCGATTGATTTCGATAAAATAGAAAAAGCTATTCAAAAAAGTTTACCTCTCTACCAAAAAACAGCTCCACACGAAGCAACAAGCGAATCTTTGACATATACTTATCTGTCTGAGGAATTTATTAGGCATGTTTTTCGACCTCTAATCCCAAACTCACCCTTAGTAAACTACTCTCAACGGTTGTCTAATAGGAGCCGTTTTGGCGCTCTAATCGGATTTTGTATCATCATTCCAGAATTATTTATTCGAACTCTACTGAATTGTATTGTTCCAACCGTCATTCGGATGCATAAAAAAAGAGATCCGATAGAGGGAGAGCTACAAAGTGTACGATATACTGTGAATCAGGCTGCAGCGATTGCTGTATGTAACCAATGTCTCATAAAAATGGTTTTAGGAATGTGACATTGTCAAAACTACTCTAAAATGAGCCTTACCAGACATCATGAGTTGGTAGGCTTCTGCGGCTTTTTCTAAGGGAAAAGTTTGATTGATTGACCGCACTCCAGTTAATGCACTAAAACGCATCGTGTCTTCTGAATCAATAGAAGTACCTGAAGCCCATCCTTTAATAGACCGATTTCCTCTAATTAATGTCAGAGCTGAGATTTGAATAGGTTCAAATGGAATACCTACAATCACTAATTGTCCATCGAGACTCAAACCTTCTATAGCAGCACTCACAGCACCTTGGTGTGTGACTGTGGATAAAATCACTTTTGCGCCACCTAATTTTTGAAGCTCCTGTGCGACATCACTTATCTGGCTATTAATGTACTGTTTGGCTCCTAACTTTTTTGCCATTGTTTCTTTTTCTTTGCCCCGAGCAATGGCGATCGTATTAAAACCCATTTTCGAGCAAAATTGTACCGCTAAATGCCCCAATCCTCCAATCCCTAAAATGGCTACTCGATCACCTGCTCGCGCGATACTATTTCGTAACGCATTAAAAGTGGTAATTCCCGCGCAGAGCAGTGGGGCTGCTTCGATGGCTGAAAGCTCTTCAGGAATTAATGCTAAAGCTTCTTGAGGTGCAATCATGTATTCGGCATAACCACCATCGTAACTAATACCAGCAATTTTCATGTTCTTGCATAAAATAAATTCGCCCCGTCGGCAAGCCTCACAGGAATTGCAATGTCCGCCATACCAGCCCACGCCAACTCTTTGCCCTACTGACCAGGCAGTAACCTTTTCCCCGACTGCATCAATGATACCAGCTACTTCATGTCCTGGAACTCTAGGATACTGAATATGGGGAAAAAGACCCTCTTTTAGCATAGAATCGCTATGACACACACCACAAGCTTGTATTTTTATCCGTACTTTGCCTGGAGAAGGAGTTGGAATTTCTCTTTCAACGAGTTCAAAAGGACCATTCGCCTTACTAACCTGAACCGCTCGCATTTTTGGCATAAAAATCCTTCACAAAAACAGTCTTATAATTAAATCTTTACTCCTTATTCCGTCAAGAGCATCTTATTTGGAGTAAATAGCGCTCCAATAGCAAGATTAGATATAAGAGCAGACTTAGATATAGATTCTTCTCCCAGTTCCTTTATTTGCGGGGGGGGCATTTTCTTGAAAGCATCCAATTGACATATTACTTGAATCTATGTCTGGGGCGGCAACTGCCATGGGTTCTTTAGTAAGGTTTTTCTTGTATTTTAAAAAATAGGTAACAGCAGCTATAGCAGCTACGTATGCGTCTGGATTCACATACTGCTTATATTTGTTTGTTTCCTTATTAAAATGCTCTGACTCTTTCTGGGTGTTTTTATTGATCAAAAACCATCCAAAAAAACAAGGAGAGTCTATTGGCAATAGCTTGGGTGCATATTGATTAAAATGAATATTTCTTCCTATTTTTCTATACACATTATCCGTAAGCTTACAAAAATCACAAAAATTTAGTGTCTTTTGATTAATACGAAAAGGAACATAAAATAAAAAATCAGTAACCCCTAGCTGCAATGTGGGTGTAAAAGGAGATGGTTGACTTAAAAACGTATTAATATCTTCTTCATATCGACTTTTCACAGCATCATAGTTTTTTTCGGGAAGAGTAATAGAACGTGTGCCAAAATACGTCTGCCAATCAGAAGGACAAAAACAATCATCAAAAGTAAAGTTCAAAAAATATTCAGAAATGAGTTTTATTAAGTCATAAGGAATAGAAATGAATCTCTTGTCCACTAACTCCCTTAACTCCTTATCTACTATCTTGCGGTTCAATTGAGGTATTGATGGGGCTGGCATCTCTATAGTTGTTGGCTCATTAGGCAATCTTATTTTATTTCCGACATAATTGAATATTGATGATATCATCGTCATCTCCTTATTTTATAATAATAGTAATGAATATATGATGGTAATCATATATCAGCTCAACTTTAAAGCATACCCAAGTGATCATGCTGCTGAAGGGATAGGAGGGTAGATGGGTGAGAATAATTTACATGGATTCGACCTTAGAGGGTTTTTCTCTCCGTCTCCTGCGCCTCTGCGTTTCAAGGGTACATCACACGCCACCCGCTTGAGAAATAATCTTAAATAGAGGCTATTAGCAATTGATGACACGCCCTAATTTGGAGTAATTGCCACTCCAATAGCAAGATTAGATATAAGAGCACGCTTAGATACAGATTCTTCTCTCATTTTCTTTATTTGCGGGGGAGCATGTTCTTGAAAGCATCCAATTGACACACTTGAATCTACGCCGATGGAAACTGCCATGGGTTCCTTAGTAAGGCTTTTCTTATATTTTAAAAAATAGGTAACAGCGGCTATAGCAGCTACTTGTGGATCTGCAATCTGATACTGTTTATACACGTTCTGCTTATATACGATATATTTTTTTGTTTCCTTATTAAAATGCTCTGACTCATTCTGGGTGTTTTTATTGATCAAAAACCATCCAAAAAAAGAAGAGGGGTATAACTCGGGTTTACATTGAGTAAAACAAATTTTTCTTCCTATTTTTTTATATGCACTATCCGTAAGCTTACAAAAATCACAAAAATTTAGTATTTTTCCATCAACACAAGAAGGAACATAAAATAAAAAATGAGTATCTCCTAGTAATGTGGGTGTAAAAGGAGATCGTTGACTTAACAATGTATCAATACGTTCCTCATATTCGCTATTCGAAACATCATTGTCGTTCAGCGGAAGAGTGATAGAACGTGTGCCAAAATACTTCTGCCAATCAGAAGGACAAAAACAATCATCAAAAGTAAAGTTCAAAAAGTATTCAGAAATGAGTTTTATTAAGTCATAAGAAATAGAAATGAATCCACCATCCGCTAACTCTCTTAACTTTTTATCTACTGTCTTGCGGTTCATTGAAGTCATACTGAGAGCATGAATTCCTCTAGTTTTTGGCTCATTGAAAGATCTTATTTTATTTCCGAAATAGTTGAATATTGATGATATCATCGCCATCTCCTTATTTTATAATAATAATGATTTTTATGATGGTAATTATATATCAGCTCAACCTTAAACTACAATCAGTGTTGCATAAATATGTGATCAGATTAGAAACTCTGAAAATGCATTATTTACTCACCTATACAAAACATGTAAATAGGGAGTGTCGTCAATTACTAATAGCCTCTATTCAAGATTATTTCTCAAGCTTTACTCTAGGAATTATTCCCACTCCAATAGCAAGATTAGATATAATAGCACGCTTAGATACAGATTCTTTTTCTATTTCCTTTACTTGCGGGGGGGCATGTTCTTGAAAGCATCCAATTGACATACCAATGTCTGGGGTGGGAACTGCCATTGGTTCCTTAGTAAGGCTTTTCTTATATTTTAAAAAATAGGTAACAGCAGCTATAGCAGCTACTTCTGGGCTTGCAATCTCATACTGCTTATTTACGCTATATTGGTTTTTTCCCCTATTAAAATGCTCTGACTCATTTTGGGTGTTTTTATTGATCAAAA
>JABDGJ010000035.1 GCA_013286075.1 Chlamydiota bacterium | reverse complement strand
ACGTGTATTTCGATCTTTGACTACCTTGGATAACACACTTACTCCACCGGTGCTAATCTCGAGAATTTTAAACCAAGGGACATAAAAATAGTATTTTCCCAAGCCAATCAAAAGAATTTTTCCTATACTATTTGTTATCTTTAAACCTGCCTCCAACAAACTATCTTCTTCATTACAGCAAAGAACGCCATAAATTTTCTGCAATGCGACGCATATATCATACGCAGAAGAAATCGCAATAAAGAAGTCTTTAGGTCTATAGCAAAGAGTATCGATGTATGGGATTTCGCTGATTGTGAGAGAAGTTTTCCATACTCTGCATGAGCCAAATTGAGCTGCCCTCTTAGAACACCAGGAAAAAGAGAGTACGTTGTGGCTTTGTAAGAAGCTGCCTAATTCGCAAAAATTGGCAATAGCTAATATAAAGGGTTGCGTATCTGCGATTTTAAATTCTAACTTACCGCTCTTTTTTTTAGTAAAATCTGCTAACGATTCTATCCATTTTGTAGCGTAGTAGTCACATTTCAAGTCTTTCAAACTTTTCAAGCAAGACTTATACATCTGGGAATTGCCTTGCAGCTCCCCAGCTAATTCTAACACTGGAATTGCTACCTTCGTAATCCTCTCAATTCCATCTATACTGGAAAATTCGAATAAAGCGCATGCCACTTCTTTGTAAACTGAAGCGGCACAATTAGAGATAGAATTGATGTAAGATCCCATGGAGTTCCCCTTTTTAAACAGATAGAGATGTGATTTTATTGTTTTTTCTTAAATTGGATAGCAGCTATTCCGATTACTGAGGTAATAATTACAGCAATTTGTAAATACACATTTCCTATACTAATCCAACCGATCATATTCCCAAGAATAGATAGATTTAAAACAGTTTCACACGATGAGGAAAAGATATCCCATTCCGCATCGCGTCGTACAACTGGAGATGTATCGAATAACCGTTGACATGCGGCTATCATTTTGACAAAAAAACTTGCTCCAACCAGCCCTACAACGCCCTCTTCCGCTGTTCTATTTTTCATTACTCCTGCAAAGAGTTCATATTGACCAATCCGTTCCGCCCATTTGGCCGTGTCGAGAAAATTCCAAGACTGCAAATATAGGCCTAAACAAGAGACATTCACTGCTGTCCACATCCAGGAATTCATTTTTTCCAGGACAGTAGCCTTATAGATAATAGGAATGTGTGGAAGGGAAGGTTTGAAGCCGAAAGTGTCATTTTTCTGCTGTATGAGCTCTTGCACCTTTGTCTGAAAATCTCTTTCAGAATAACAACTTCCAGGCTTGAATAATTGAACTATAATTTCAGCGGCGTTGTTTTCTTTTAAATGACTCTTAACAGAAGCATCGCCAATAAAAGCAGAGATCTTTTCCCTTTGTTTATCCAAATCTATCGTCTCTGCAGAAATGGGGTAGAAAAAGTTTTTTGGAAATTGCAACAAAGTAAAAGAATCTTGTAAGTTGACTACCACACTGAATGAAAGGATTAACGTTTTTGCGGGAAGATAAGATTCTGTCATTCTCAAAATCGCTATTGCAATCCGCATAGATTTTTGAAGTATGCCAGCATCCTTTTTCCCTTGGCTTAATTTAACCACGGTTGTCAAAAAAGCCTGTTTTGGATCTGTTGTTAGAAGGTGATAACCCCCGATTACAGACGAAGATACTTGACGGATCATTAGATAACTCCCATAGAAATAATGCCGCTTTATAGAAAGCGATCAACAAAAATTGAAAAGGAACAATATAGAAATGACTTGTTTTTTACAAGTGCATTTTTACAGGTGAAATAAATTTTGCGCGAGGTTTTATACCGAAGTGATTTCTTTTTCCCAAGTTTCTGCACGACATTGTATTTCTTCCGGAGAAAGATCTTCAATATGTGTAGCAATTAGCCATACATGCCCAAATGGATCTTCAATCATTCCGGTTCGATCGCCATAAAATTGATTGGTCAATGGTTGTTTGACAATTGCGCCAGTGGCAACAGCAGTAGTAAAAACTTCATCTACATTTTCAACATATACTACGAGAGTCATAGGAGTACCGCCAAGAGATATTGGACTTTGCCAACCCATTTCTTTTGTTTCATCAGCAAGCATAATATTGGAATCACCAATTTTTATTTCTGCATGTCCCACTGTACCGTTCGGTCCGGGCACGCGAACCATTTCTTTCGCTCCAAAAACTGTCTTATAGAACTCAATGGCTCGAGCAGCTTCTGTTATAATTAAATAAGGAGTTACTGTATGAAATCCCTTGGGAATAGGATGAACCGCCATAAAAAAACCTCCAAATGAAAGAGGTTGATTTTTCATAAATTAGGATTAAATTACAAGTACTTATGGAATTTTTCTATGGTTTCATCCAAATGGAGAGGATGCCAGCGCCTTTGGAAATAAGACCTAAAGATAGGGAGACTGCTGGATTGACCGCAAATAACATAGGAATAGCGGCAGCGGCAAGATCCAATGTAGGAATAATAACGCCGGATACTTTCTCTACTGACAATGAGTTGCCTTCACGGATATCGGCATAGATTTCATAAGTGCCATATCCTATAGTCATTAAGCATCCAAAACTAAATGTTCCTTTCACAAATATTTGGAGTTGTGATCTTGCAAAAACGGCTAATATTTGAGATGAAGATGCCCCTAGAGGTAAACGGATCACTTTCCAATGATCCAGTACAAGTAAATTATTTCCAATAGAAGCGCAGATCGTTGACAAGTTAGAAAGGTATTCTTTTGTTCCTCTTTCTTTTTCTCGGATAACAACTCCAGGGTTAGTGAGACCTTTCTTCTCGCACTTTTCTGAAAATATTTTTTTTAATTCTTCCGCATTAGAAAAAGTTTCAGATGTAAATACTTGATTAAATAGTTGGATGAGCTCATCTCTTTCTGCGTAATCATTTACTGAATTTTCAAATGCTTTCCTATCAAAATCGAATTTGGAGTGAGACCACCAAATCATAGACTGCCATGTAGTGTGAAGACTAAGAACATCCAGACAACTCTGCATGGCTTGCGTGACAAGCCTATCCTGTATTGCTCTTTGATAGGAAAGATCGATGGCCGCAAAAATGCTAAGAGAAAACGCAAGAGTTTTTTGGAGAAATGCTTTTTGATTTAACAACTTGTCTGTTTTTAAAATAAAGTCACGAGAGCTGTTTTTTACAAGAGATGAGAAATTTATTAGATTAGTTGACACTTGCATGTTATATAACTATTAATTAAATAAACTTAATTATAACATGAATTAGTTAATAAGTAAATCTTTTTAATAATTATTAAAATAAAAACTAAACATCTTCCTGGTTCGGGTTAATCGTTGCTTGAATTAAAAATATTTTTTTACATCCAAGAGATGGCAGAGAAAGGAAGTCCTCGGAGTAATTCTTCTGAGGACATGGCTTTTTTTCCTTCCAATTGTACTTGGATGAGTTCTAGAGCTTGGTCTCCTGTAGCCATGATTACATTCCCTTTTTGTGGGTAGATGGGCCCAGGAGAAGCGGAAGAATAGGTGATCACCTTTGATTTATAAATTTTTAGCCGCTTTTTTGCGCCTTGAATCGTGAGATTACACCACGCTCCAGGGTAAGGATTTACTCCTCGAATGAGGTTATGGATTTTCTGCGCGGGTTGATTCCAATCAATAGAGCAATCCTCTAACTCAATTTTTGGAGCAAAAGTGACTTGAGAGGAGTCTTGAGGTATTCCCGCTATGTATGCTTTTTCAAAATCTCCAATGAGACGTACAAGTTCTTCTTTGCTAATGTTACAAAGGCTTTCCTCAAGTTCTCCGAATGTAGTCATAGAATCAATGGGAATTCGAATTTGTCTAATGATATTTCCCGCATCCATTTTTTTGACCATATGGATGAATGTCACGCCTGTTTCAGTTTCTCCTTCTATAATACTTCTTTGAATAGGAGCTGCTCCTCGATACTTAGGAAGCAAACTTGTATGCAAATTAATACAAGCAATGCGAGGCATATCCAATAAATGTTGTTTGATCAATTCTCCATAGGCCACAACAACAAAAAGATCGGCATGATATGATTGGAGAATAGGAGCAAAGTCTAGAGAAGAAACAATTTCTGGTTGATAAATGGGGAGATTAAAAGAAAGAGCTACCGTTTTGACAGGAGTAGGTATGGGTATGGATGAGCGTCCTTTCGGGCGATCAGGCTTTGAAATAACGGCACATATATCGATGCCGTGTTGAAGAAGATGTGACAGAATATGAGCAGAAAACAAAGGTGTTCCAAAAAAAATCACCCTCATCGGAAGATAGCTATCGACTTGCTCTCTTCTTCTTCTTTTTCTTCTATTTCTGGGACTTCCTCATCAATTGCTTGGAATCCCATCAATCCTCTCTTTGTTTCCCGGCAAAATTCGACAAAATGGATAATTTCAGGAAGAGGGGGGAGTTCTCTAAGAATGCGTTCTAGCGCTTCATCGACATGTAATCGGGAACGATATAATAACTTAAAAGCCTTGCTCAATTCTCGGCGAATGGGTAAAGAAATCCCATTTCGTTTTAATCCAATGATATTCAACCCCCCGAATTTGTATGGCACCCCTCCTCCAAGAGTAAAAGGGGGAATATCTCGGGTGATGCGACTCATCCCACCTACCATTGCGTATTTTCCGACACGAACCCCTTGGTGAATGGGAGTCATTCCACCAATAATTGCAAAGTCATCTACAATTACATGGCCAGCCAACGTCGCGTTATTGCTCATGATGACTCTATTTCCCACCTTACAATTATGAGCAACGTGACAATAGGCCATGATCAGACAATGATCGCCAATTTCGACAGTTGTGTTTTCTTGGCAGGAAGAATTAATTGTCACAAATTCCCGAATTTGACAGTGTTTGCCGATGTGAACAAATGTTTTCTCTCCCTGGTATTTTAAATCTTGTGTTTTTGTTCCAATACTTGCCCCTGGGTAGATCGTTGTACCAGTTCCGATCGTGGTGTATCCATCGATATAGACATGTGATTTAATCGTAACGTTGTCTTCTAAAATAACATGAGGAGAATGAATCACAACGTAAGGCTCAATAATTACATTCTCGCCTATAGTGACGCCTGGAGCAATGATTGCTGTCGGATGGATTTGTTGTTTCATGATTGAACTTCTTTAGAATTCAGGTTGTTAAATTTGATTTTTATTTACAAAAACGAAGGCAATCTCTGCTTCTGTCACCACTTTGTCGTTCACGAAAGCTTCCGCTTTAATACGGCCTCCCTTACTGCTAAAATGAATTCCTTGTCCACGTAAGAAGAGAACGTCTCCGGGTCTGACTGGATGTCGAAATTTTGCCTCTTTAATACTCAATAAAATAGCAACCTGATCGCTACTGCCTTTTAGATGCACCAAAATTCCTCCTGCTTGTGCCAGCGCCTCTAAAATGAGAACTCCGGGCATAATGGGCGCATCTGGAAAATGGCCTTGAAAAAAATGTTCATTGAAAGTGACATTTTTCTGCGCTACAATATAGTCTTTTTCCAAATCATATTCGAGCACTCGATCGACAAGCAGAAAAGGATATCGATGCGGTAGAATATTGATAATTTGTTTAATATCTAATGATTCTGATTGTTCTTGAAATTCTTGTTGAAGGATTGAACCAGTCATGAATGATTCTCCATCGTAATGTAATTTAAAAGACATTTAGCAAATGCAAAATTTGAGGTGTGGCCTGAGCGCACGGCAATAATGTGAGCGAGAAAATCACACCGAATTAAAGATAAGTCCCCATTTAGATCCAAAATCTTATGGCGAGCCATTTCAGTTGGGAATAATAATTCCCCTTTATTTAAAATGCCTCCATCGTCCTTAACAACAATGGCATTATCCAAACTCCCTCCTTTGATAAGCCCTTGCTCCATTAACATGGCAATTTCTTTATAAAGAGAAAATGTGCGGCAGGGAGCTATTTCTTTCTTAAAGCTTTCTTGGTTTATATTTAAAGAGTGAAATTGTCCCTGTAATGCAGGGAAATCAGGATAGTGCAAGGTATAACTTATTTTGTAAAAATCACTAGGAAGTGCAACTAAATGAACATCTCCTTCAGACCAATACACAGGATCTTGAATTTTTACGATGGGCGTAGTTTGTTCTTGTTCTTGGATCCCCCCACTTTCGATCATATTGACAAAAATATCAGAACTCCCATTTCCAATAGGGGGTTCGATGCCAGAAATTTCGATAGATAAGTTATCAATATTATACGCTTTAATGGCAGACAAGACATGTTCGACCGTATGAATTCGTATGTCTTTAATTCCTATGGTGGTGCTTCGAGAAGTATCTTGCACATATTCGATGGTAGCAGGAATTACAGGATTGGAAGGGAGATCCATCCGCTTAAAAACAATACCGGTCCCTTCTTTAGCCGGACAAAAACGGATAGTCACCTCTTCTCCGGTGTGGATCCCAATACCCGAAAAAGAAGAACAACTTTGCAGCGTTCTCTGTTTGCGAGTCAGAAATGTAAGTGAAGGGCGTACGGAGACCACTACTGCCTACTGCCTTTTAACAATAACATCTTCATTGACAAGGATTTTAGTAAAGCTAGGAATTTTTGAGCAAGTCTATTGATTAATTGAAAAAATTTACTTGTCTTAACCCAGACTTTTCCCAAAGAAAAAAAAGCCGAAAAAGCAATCACCGGTGCGTCTCCTACTAGAGAATAGAGTGTAGAATAGTGATAGAGGGGAAGGGAGACGCGAAGAAGGTCAGGGGAAGAAGAGGGAAGAATTCCAATGATTCTACCTAAACTATCGATGGCTGCAGTCATTCCAGTGTTGCAAGCTCGGATAAGAGGCATCCCATTTTCGACAGTTCGCAATTTTGCATGATCAAAGTGTTGTTTTGGCAAAAGAGAATTGGGATACCAACCATCATTCGTGATATTCACAAGTAATTCTGCCCCTTTTCGTCGATTTTCGCGCATTAAATTTCCATAGATTTCTTCGTAGCAAATACAGACACCGAAAGGAACGGGGCCATTGAATAAAGTTGCTTTTTTCCCCGGTGTAAACGAACTCGTAATTCCGTAGCGTGCAGCCCATTTTCGACACCAAGTAAAAGGAATATATTCTCCCATAGGAACAAGAATCCGTTTTTCATAACAAATAGGTATTTCATCAGAATTCGGAATAAAATGAAAGGCAGCACTATATGATTTTGTTCTCGTTCGTGCAGAATTAGCATAAACAGTATCTTCCAATCCAATGATGACGTGAGATTGAAATAAGTTAGCAACCATTTGCCCAATGTTTGCATTAGAAATGAATTTTTTAGAGAAAAAATCTTTTTCCACAGATTTTCCGAACAATTTTTCAAATAAGGACTGTACTTCTTCGCTAGGAAACACAGAATGAAAAGTTCCATAAGGAACGAGATATTCTGGAAATACAATTAAATCAATAGGTTGACCTATCTCTTTTTGTAATGGAAGAAGGGCTTGTTCCCATTGTTGTAAAACAAATATTCGAAATTCCTCCGCACTTGTAAAATGAATATTTTCTTCAATAGGAAGAAAAGGTTGTACCAATGCTACTCTCACTGTCTGATGATTTTGTGCAAATCCCGAAGCATGAAAAGCAAAATGAATCCAACCAAATGCATAGGGAAAGAGAGCCACAAGAACAAAAAAAACTCCTTGTTGGATGGAAGAATTCATCCATGCTCGCAGAAGAAGCACGTTTGTCAAAATGACCCAAAATGATAATAAATAGACGCCTCCCAGTGCGGCAAATTGAATAGAATAGGCGGATGCTGATAATTCCAAACCGACAGGATTAAAGGGAAGTCCCGAAAGAATAAATAGTCGAGACCATTCTAGTAATACCCAACACCCAGAAAATGCAAGAAGCGAAAAAAGAGAAGAAAACATGCGCGGCTGCATCCAAAGGGAAAGGATTCCCCATTGCAACCCCATAAAAAGTGAACATAAAATCCAAACGCCATAAATGTATGAATAGACATGAGAGAGAAACCAAGAAAGTTGGATAAGTTGTATAGCAGTAAACCAACCTGTCCCTAGTAAAAAACGTTTTTTTGCAGAAGAGATAGGAAGAAGAGTTTTCCAAAAAAGGGCGAATCCAATTGTAGCAGCAATGAGGCTTAAAACCTCACTTCTCGCTGGTTGTCCAAAAGCCACAATTATAAATGAAAGAAATATCGCTATAGATGTGATCATTAGACTTCTTTTTTTACCGAGGAAATGATTTTTGTTAGAAGATGAATCGGCGATAAAGGAGGCTCTTCTGCAAGCGCTTGGTGATAGAGAACAGTGGAGGGGGTCAATGCCGGCAAGGTATTTGCCTCTATTATGATTATTTTTTCAGACATCGTATTAAAAAAGAGATCGATCCTTGCATAATTTTGAATATGTAAAATGGATGCGGTAGTCTCCACGAGTTTTTTTATTTTCTCAACTCCTTTCTCCGATACAACGCTCACAGGAGGAGGAGTAATATTGACGCCTGTTCCTCCTTGAAATTTTTCTTCCAAGCTAAGCACACTTCCTTTAGCAACAGTCAAGCTAGGAGAAAAAGCTGTATAAATTCCTTCCTCTTCAAAAACTCCAACAGTCAGTTCGATCCACCCAGCTTTCTTGGTGTGTAACAGTTCATTTTTTTCGATAAGAAGTATATCTGTTTCAATGAATGGTTCTACTAAAAGTTGCTGCATGCAAGAAGGCATTGCCACAGGAGCCGATTGGTTGACAAAAGAGTGGGAAGGAATAAAGGGAATTTCAAGAGCAACAAATCGAAGGTATCTCTCCAAATCTTCGGAAGATTGCAAAAGGATAATTCCTGCTGAGCATCCATCCGATCTTGGCTTTATAATCAATTGACGAGATTGTAATGTTTCATATGCCCGTTTCCATATTGCTTTGGGATCTTCATTGGCAAAAAGATCAATTGTCATTTTGGGAAGAGATTGAATATCAGGATGTCCAACTGCAGAAATCCTTTCGCCTGTTCGATATTTATCCATACACAAAGCAGAAATTTCTCCATTGGATCCATTATAGGGAATTTGATAGCGCTCCAACTGATTTTGAAAAGTACCGTTCTCTCCTTCTGCACCATGCATTGCAATAAAAACAAAGGCATTTTGTTGTTTTGCTTTTTCAAAAAACTGTTCCAATGACATCTTTTCTGGCTTTTGAAAGCTGCAAGGTTTTACCCCTAATTTTTCGGAAATTTCCAAGCGAAGAGATTCCCACAATGCCTCTTCCTCTTTATGACAATTTGCCTCAATTTCTTCTACCGTATGGTGTAAAATATAAGGATAAGACAATTTCCATACATGTCGTTGTCTATCGAAAAAAAAGGGAATTGGTTCATAACGATGGGAATATAAAAGCTTCAAATAGACATTTGAACCGCTCATTAAGGAAACTTGTCTCTCCGCATTACTATTCCCAAAAAAGATAAACACCGAATCCTTGTGATTGGCTTCTTTTTTCTCTTCTTGAG
>JABDGJ010000034.1 GCA_013286075.1 Chlamydiota bacterium | reverse complement strand
TTCTTCATAGGGAAAGCCCATAGGAGTGAGGTCGTACCCTCCACCAAACCACGCGTTCTCTTCTGTTTCAATGAATCGGAGATTGCAATGAACTGTGGGCGCATGCGGGTTTGTCATATGTGTAATTACGCTGACTCCCGTAGCAAAAAAAGGGCCTTTTCCGTCCGACATCGGGAAACAATTTCCACCAATTCCCGACCAATTCACTGCTGCTTTTTCAAATACATGCCCACGCAATAGAGAAATTTCTCCTCCTCCTTGTTCTCGATAAGACCATTTTTCTTTTTGAAAAGAATTCTTCTCTTCTAGAGTTTCAAAAGCAGCTATAATTTCATCTCGCAAGGAGTGCAAAAAATAAATGATTTCATCACGTGAGGAGTGTGGAAATGACATCGATGATTACAACCAAAAAGGATATGGGAAGAAAATCGTAAGCAAAGAGAGTTTTTTTTACTACGAAAAAACATGGAAACCAATTGCAATTTTTAATTGAAAAAAAAGATTTTGTGTAATATAGATTTTTCAGAAAATACATGGAGGTGCGTATGTCTAAAGTATTGTTTTCTATTTTTGCAATCTTGATCGGAATTGGAATGACAAATCGATCTGATGCGAGTTTTTCTGATCGAAATTTTGAAATGGATAGAATGTTGAGTACATATGATACTCTTTTATTGCTTTCTCCGTGCGAGGACAAAGATTTTCTGAGTGCCTATTCTTATGGAGGAACACATTTTTGGACGATTTCTCTTTATACCAAAGTCATTTCTTGGACCGTAAAAGACAACTATTTGTACGTATTTTCAAAATCCCGTTACTCCGATAACACCTATCTCTCTTGTTATAACATCAACACTGGATACAAAGTTTGGGAGCATCCTTAGAATAAATAAAAACACAAAGGGACGAAGACTTACAGACACATGAGAGTGTGTCTGTGAGCCTCTCTTTTTAAATGGCTTAAAGGAGACATCGTGATTATTTTTATAGCTGTTCTGGCATTGGGATTGATCGGATTCATTCTTCATCTTTTTTTGAGCAAATCACCAAAAACGCTCTACCGAATTACTCATCTTTTCTTGCTATATCAATTGGCGTTTAGTGTAGGACTCGCAAGTCTATTAGCTTTTTACGGTTTAACTTTTATGACAGAATTTGTTGCGGTGTATTCTGGATGGCCTACATGCCCCTTTGAAAAACTCCTTGGAAATGTTAATCTTGCATTCGGTATTCTCGGTCTCTTGTCGATTTGGATGAGCGATGACTTTAAATTTGCTACGATTTTAGGAGTTTCTATTTGGCTGCTTGCCGATGCTGTCACCCATTTAGCAGATATCTACTATAATCAAAACTACACTCCGGGTAACGCAGGTGTTCCCCTCTATACTGATATTATCATCCCGATCATTTTACTCGGCAACTTCGCTCTGTATAAATATTTAAAAAGGAAACACCGACTGATTTAAATTTTTTAAAATTTACCACAGAGCTGGAATCTATAATTATGAGCTCACGTTACGCATTGAACTTAATCTCGATCTTGATCATGATCAAGATCGAGATTAAGTTCAATGCGTAACGTGAGTTAATTATGCAAGAAGTTCAATATTGATTATGGCCTGCTCACACCAACTGTCTCCTAGGGGAAAAGAATTCGAATCAAGGTTTATTAGAATTACAAAAAACCCTCTAGGGATCTCGCTCTTTTGTTTTTGCTTGCTTCTCAGAAACTGAGATCATATTTTGGTTTTCAATAGGAAAGGTTGTATTCGCGGCGATTTGCAATTCTCTCCAGTATCCTTGGTCCAACCATCCAAAGCTTCCATTCCAAAAATAATAGAGAGTGACGAATCCCCAAATGGGCAATAGCAAATAAGTGGCAATGAGAAATTTAGATACTTTAGCATCAAAAGTGGCTATCCCGGGATCGCCATACAATTCAATTTCACCGAGTTGATCAGTTTCTTTTGTTTCCTCTTTTTCTGTATATTCCATTTTTTCTCCTTGTTTTTCCTGGAAGACGATAAACTTTGGTTCCTCATCCATATGAAGACTCTGTTTTTTCCATAAATAGAGAAACAGAATAAAAGCACTTCCACTTAAAAAAATGACAAGTCCATAGTGAAAATAATTTCCATATACTCCTAACACATCGGTAAAAGCAAAACATTTCATTGCAATTTTTTCTGACCTTCAATGATTTCCTTTGTCTGTATCGGATCTTTTCCTAACCACCACGCTTGGGTGGGAGCTGTAATTCGAGTTCCTTTTGTCATCATATATTGGTAAATAGCTTCAAAACGGTTGTTTGGGACTCCCACACCATTTTTCTGTTTTGAATCGCGATCAAAAAAATGGGGAAAGGCAGGCATAACGGACCCTTCACTTGTTTTTGTCGGAGCCCAAAAATGAGACATATGCCATTCGCGGCTTGGCCTTTTTACTCCCACTCGCGATACATCTGGACCAATCCTTCGAGTACCAGGAAATGTGATTTTTTGGTAAATAAATTCATTGGCAGAAGAGGGGGGAGCTGGGTATGAATCGGAACCATTCAACACGACATCTTCAATTAAAGTCCTCGTTTGGTCAGTATGGCAATACCAACACCCTTCAATGGCATAAATATGTTCTCCCATTTCAATCAATTCTCTTCTTGAATAAAACCCAAGAGATGGACTAGTTAACTCCTCGAGATCTTGAACAGCTTTTCCTGCAGGATCATATCGCCAATGCGTATTTTTTTCTGATTCATCAGGGGTAATCCGAAACTCTTTTGGATTTTGCACGTAGATTACACCGTAATTCTCGTGATAGGGTTGTTTTACTTCATCATCAAGAATAGTAAAATTCTCATCTACCCACTCTTGTATAATACCCCCTTCTGGATCAATTGAGAAAGCTTCTTCTACTTGTGGATCATAAAGTTCTGCGATCTGGATTTCTGTTTTTGTTTTGTTTTCTTGCTCTTTTTTCTGGCTTTCTAAATTCTTCCGCATGGCCTCCGCTTCTTCGACCATCTTTCCCTCAGGCTCTCGCACAAGCAATAATTGAGAGGTGAGTAGAAGTTTCGGCTCTTGGTAACGGGTAATGTATTTTTCAAGCAGTGGAGGGGCGACAAATCGGAGGTGTTCTGATTCCTTAAAAGCGAGCAAAGTAGAGTTTTTTTTCAAATGATGCACATATTGCAATTCACTGCCTTCTGAAATACTCCTCATGTACAAGTGAGGATCAGCAATTTCATACATCTGTACTTGATAAGGGCTGGAAGGTGTGGTCCAAGTAGAATCGATATAACGAGGAGCTATGAGGATGACAGAAATAGAAGTAGAAAAGAGGAGAATAATTCCAAGAATGAGAAAAAGAGTCGACTTTTCAAAAGAATGCATGAAACGGGCAAAAGAACTTCTGTTTTTAGAAGCGTTCATTCCACCTGCACCGGAGATAGCGCTTTTTTTAACACAACTGTGTTATATATATTAATAGCAAACAAGAAATTGCCAACTAAAATAATAAGACCGCCGATTCCTCTCAGAATCCACCACTCTCTCGTATTGGCAATTGTTTGAAGAAAAGGGAGTCTCATCAAATTGTCGTGAAACTCTGCATAAGAAGAGCCGTCCGCCCAATTTGCCCACATCAACCCTTGTAAAAATCCTCCAATCCACAAAGAAAGTAGAAAAAGAAGGCTTCCCCATAGATTGAGTGAAAAATGCCACTCGGCAAGTTTATTAGACCAAAGAGGCTTTTGGCTCATCACTGGAACTGCTTGGTAAATTCCTGCAATCGCAAAAAAAGTAAACGCCCCATACAAAGAAATATGCGAATGGCCGATGACCCAATCTGTCTTAGAAGTAATTTCATTGACATTTCGAAGTGCCATCAAAGGACCTTGCACGCAGGTAATCAAATAAAAGATCACTCCCATAATCAAAAACCGAATGGGAACACTTTCCACATACTTTCTCCAATCTCTTTGAATAGTAGCCATGAAATTATGGACAACGGTCCATACAGGGATGAATAACCAAATGGAAAAAACAATAGAGGTTGTTTGTAGCCATTGCGACATAGGACCGTGAATTTGATGATGAGTTCCTATCCACGCATAGATAAAGGCAATAGACCAAAAACCAATCATGGAAAGTCGATGGCTATATATAGGAATATTGGCTAATTTTGGAAGAAAGTAGTAGACAATTGCTAACCCCATAGGGGTATAAATCAGTCCCACTAGATTATGCACATAAAACCAGCTGGCATTGACTTTTGACATTCCTCCGGGAAGCCAATCGAGCGCAAAATTTCCAACAAAAACTGTGAAGGTCGTCCAAATCAACGTTCCCATACAGTACCATAAAGAGACGTACAATTTTTCAAAACGGCGACAAAAAATTGTCATAAATAAATTCACTGCAATGAATACCCAGCTAATGCCAAAGAAAAACTTGATCGGAATCCAGGAAATCCACATAGGCAATTCTGCGTATTCCCATCCCCAATTCGTTCCCCACGGAAATGAATTTGTTCCTAATAACAATGTACACCACCATAAGCCTGCCCCCACAAAAGCCAAAGGAGCGCTCCAAATAGAGATGCCACACAAACGAGGGACAAAGTAGAACATCAACCCTACGTCGACTGATAAGAGCCAAGACAACGTAACCGTGCTGACATGGACAGGTCGAACTCTGCCAAAATGGATGTGTTCTCCAGAAAAATAATCGGGAAAAATAAAGGAATTAAACGCCAAAAAAACGCCAACGAACATCCCGATCAACATGAAAAAAATGGAAGGATAAATAAAAAGTTTTGCCGGTCTATCGTCATATGCGGTCATTCATTGTTCTCCTCTCGAAAGAGTTGATATTTCACCAATTCTTCTTCGTCGAATTCTCCCTTCCACAAATAATAGATATAGACCGCCAAACCAGCAAGAGAAGCGAGAATCGATCCTATAATCATCCAAAACATATCATTCCAAATGCAATATTCTACCAAAATGGAGTGATATACCAAATTTTTAATATCAAGTGATATGTTTTATTTTCAGAAAGGTAAATGTGGCAGGAAAATAGGCTAGATGAGTCGCATTACATTGCGAGTCTTTGTTCTTTAAGACAATTTATTGTACTAATATTAGTGGGATTTTCGCTCGGGATTTCTATATGGCGATTGTTTTTCGTATAGATAATTTGATGTATTGACAGCGTATTCCCAGTAGTTTCGTGCTGTATCACCCTTTGTTCCAATTTATCCTTTAAAATTCCTTTCGGTGTTTCACAGTAGTTGATCCAAGCAATGTGACGATCCTTAGATGTGAGGGGAAATGGCAGGTTAGAGCTTGGAAATCGTTGTGTATTTAGCCCTTGAATAATATCTTCAAAGGTTGGTGGGGTGTCATTTCGATACAAAAGTATATTAAGTTTAGAACCAGAAGCCGTAGTATCATTGACACTCAGGTTTTTGCCCAAATACGTCATAATTGCATCGCAATAAAGTTGATTCGATGCTGAAAAGTGGTAACAAAGTCTCGTTGGTAAAATTTCCGTTTCCTTATTTGGTGAAATTTCCGTTTCCTTATTTGGTGAAATTTCCATTTCCTTATTATGATTATTCCAATAGTCATTCACTTTTTGTGTGAGAAAAGATCTTTGATTTGTAATCCATGTAACTAAGCGGCCGCCCAAATAGCTGATTTGCTTGATCACTTTGTCAACAAAAGTAAGAGCACTTCTACAATAAGGAGAAATTTGTTCTATAATGCGACTCATTTTTATTCCTTTAAATTTGAAAGTGAGAGTAACATTTTTTTAATAAAAAAGCAATAGGATTTTATTCTAAATATTTAACGTTAAAAGAATTATAAATAGAAAATATTTTTTAAAAAACGTGGTTTTTTTTGTTTAGGAAAAGGACCTTAAAGACAATAAGGACCTAAGAGCGTGTTTTGTGTCCCTACGCCCCTGAGTCCCTATATAAAAAAACTTTAGCCTAATAACCTGAGTTTTGGGGTTTCTCTTTGCAAAAAAAGGAATCCTCGAGCTAAAATTTCTTTCTTTTGCACTGGTAGCTCAATCGGATAGAGTACCCGGCTACGAACCGGGCGGTTAGAGGTTCAAATCCTCTCCGGTGCGATGATTCAACTATTTCCTTCATTCGGCCCTTACGCAACCAATGGATACGTTGCGTATTGCCCTACAACCAAAGAGGCGGCCATCATAGATGCCCCTCCAGGTTCATTTTCAGTCATTTCTTCTTATTTACAACAAGAACAACTCACTCCAAAAATACTCTTTCTCACTCATTCTCACTGGGATCACATTGCCGATGCAAAATTGTGGAAAGAACACTATCCTCTTTCTATCGCCATTCATGCGTTAGACTTACCAAACCTTGTGAAACCCGGAAGCGATCTCCTTCCTTGCTCTATTGAAATACCTCCAACAAAAGCAGATGTGTTCTTAGAAGAAGGGAAGGAAATCACCGTAGGAAATCTCCATTTTGACATCATTCATACCCCAGGCCATAGCCCAGGCTCTGTATGCCTATATGAAAAGGAACATGGCATTCTTTTTACTGGTGATACCTTATTTAAAAGATCCATTGGCAATCTTTCTTTCCCTACGAGTCAGCCTAAGCGCATGAAAGACTCTTTGCAAAAATTAGTAGTTTTGCCTCCTTCCACTCGAATCTATCCAGGTCATGGGCCATCTACAACAATAGAGAAAGAAACGACATGGATAAAAGGAATAAATTTTTAACAAAAAGGAGAATCATTATGCCTACACTCATCGGTAAACCAGCTCCACAATTTGTAGCGAAGGCCATAGTCAAAGGAAAAATCGTTTCCGATTTCTCTTTATCTCAATACTTGGGTCGCTATGTTCTTTTCTTTTTTTATCCTCTTGATTTTACATTCGTATGCCCCACCGAGTTACGAGGATTTCAAGATTACCTAGAAGACTTTCATCAACGAAATGCAGAAGTCATCGGCTGTTCGGTAGATAGTTGTTATTCTCATTTGGCCTGGCTTGGTACACCAAAAAATAAGGGAGGAATTGACAATGTCACCTATCCTTTGGTATCCGATCTCAATAAAACCATTGCGAAACATTTCGATGTCCTCATGGAAGAAGAGGGAATCGCCTATCGAGGTTTATTCTTGGTCGATACAAAAGGAATCATTCGTCATCAAGTCGTAAATGATTTCCCTTTAGGAAGATCGATCGAAGAGGCCTTGCGCATACTAGATGCTCTGATTTATTTCGAGAATAATGGTGAAGTATGTCCTGCTAATTGGCAGCAGGGAAAAAAAGCGCTTGAGCCTTCTTATGAAGGACTCGAAAAATATTTTGCGACTTCCGTTATAAAAAACTAGCTATTCTTCTAAGAGGTCGGCTGCATCCCCGACCTCTTTCAAAAAAATCTATCCTTTTATTTATTAAAGAGTTACGTTCAAGAAAAACAATAAAGGAGAAAACTATGACTGGTTTTTTTGGCCGTTTATGTGCATGTTGCTGTGGTCGCGATAAAATTGTCCAATTGCCTCCATCCGAGAATATAGAGCAAAGAATAGATCAAGTAAGACAAGTAAACACAGATTCTCCAGAATATGCCCCCAGACTTACTCCAACACCACAATCCCCTTCCTATGAAAGTTTTGCGTTTAGTTCATCTTTTAATAGGGAAGTACAGACTCCTATTTTTGGATCACCTGGTACAATCTCCAGATCTTTTTCAGAAATTCAAAGGAGGAACACACTTAACCGACTACAACAAGCCAATAATTCCCTGGAAGAAGCTTGGGAAAACCGGCTGCAACGGGAACAAGAAGAACATGAACAAAGAGTAGAGGAAATTAGCGCAGAATTTCAAAAGCAAATAGAGAACTTAAATAACACCATAATTTCTTTAGAAAATGAAAGAAATAAATACTTGCGATCCTATCAACAAAATCAGAGAGATCAACAGACAATAGCAGAACAAACGGAAGAGATTCGAAAAAATAGATTCTTGCTACAAGAAAAAAATGAGAAACTTGGGGAATTGGAAGAACAATTAACAATAACCAAGATAAAATTATGCAACTTAGGGGATTTAGAAAAAACAATAGAAGAACTCAATAACGATATCGCATTGTTACAATCAGAAATAAAGAAAAAACAACAAGAGATTCAAATACTAAAAACAGACAATAATGAGAAAAATATTACTCTACAAGATTTTCAAGAAGAGGTAGCAAAACTTACAAATAAAATTGAATTATTAGAAGCTAAACTCAAACACGAAATTGAAAAAAAAGAAAAAATCCGAATAGAAATCAATAAACTCATTCAAATTGGCGAGCAACAGGACGAACGGGAAGTAGTTCTTCTTAGTAAAGAAGAGGAAATAGCCGAACAAGTGCTTATGATCCAGGAAAAATTCGGCCAGATTATGAAAAAAAATCGAGAGGAAATATACCAATTAACAGCCCTAGTAGACAAACAAGAAAAACAAATGATGACCGCTCATGAGAAAAGCAACTTGTTGAAAGAAAGAAACCAAAACCTCTATGAGCAAATAAAAGAGAAAAATTTGCTCATTAAGGAACTTCAAATTTCTATACAAGAAAAGGAGAAAGAATTTGAACAATTGACGAATAGTGTGGAAGAAGAAGAACCCCGTACAGCGGTTCTTAGAACCAGCTCAACAGAAATAGAAGTCACAGAACGAGAAGAAGATAATTAGGATTTATAGACTTTTAGAATAGGCCTTCTATCCCTTGCCCATGCCCTTGCCCATGCCCTTGCCCTTGCCCTTGCCCTTGCCCTTGCCCGATAAAATAAAAATCACTATCCTCCCCTAGGGGGGAGAATTAGGAAAAAACATAAACTTAAACTAGCTATAGATCATTGAAAAGTGTAACCTATGTGACTTTCCTACCAAAAAAATCTGTTTTTCACAATTAACTTTAGGATTTTGAGGGATAAATAACGAAACAGGCAAAATAGATTTGCTTAATCGCGCAAATTCATAGTTTTGGGAGTTGAATGCATGACTATCGAGATAAAAATAGCAGAAAAACAAGTCCTAATGGATCATGAAAAATTAACTGTCTATCAAACTGCAATAGAATTTGTGACACTTGCTGATGAAATAATAGAGCATTTGCCTCGAGGAAGAGCATATTTGAGTGATCAGCTTCAGCGAGCCGCTTTATCAATACCGTTAAATATTGCGGAAGGTGCTGGTGAATATGCTATAGATGAAAAAGCTCGGTTCTATCGAATGGCCAAACGATCGGCCACAGAGTGTGCGAGCATTTTAGATGTGTGTCAAAGGTTAGAATTAGTAGAAGAGAAACGATATATGAATGGTCGAGAACTATTGCTCGGTATAGTATCGATGCTAATTAAAATGGCGCAAAAACAACGTTAAATCGGGCATGGGCAAGGGCATGGGCACGGGCAAGGCAGGGCAGGGTTTTATGCAAGAGGTCCAATTTGACAGCGCTACAAGCCGATCGGGAATAAAAACTCTACAAGAATGCTTTGGGCATACGCGGGAAAGTTATTTGCAAATATTCGATAAGAATATTGAATAAGAAGACTTC
>JABDGJ010000033.1 GCA_013286075.1 Chlamydiota bacterium | reverse complement strand
TCCCATTGCGCTGTCTGAAAAAAAGTAGCTAATAAGAAGGAGAAATGATGCATACGATCCAGATTTTTCGGATATTTTTCGGCAAAATCAAAGACATATTCTGGTAAACCGGACCGATTAAGAAAAGCTTCTTCAAGATCTGCAAAAGAAAGGGACCCTTTCGGATCTAATTCTTCTCCTAGCCAAAAGGAACGCAAATTGACTATATCGTAATAACTCCGAATAATTCGAATCTTGTCATAATCGGCAACCGTCAGATTATCTCGCAAGAGGGTGTCTAATTCAAAAAACGACATCTCAGGAGGAATATCAAACGATAATGAGGGTAATAAGGTTCCAACATAATAGTAATTGCGCATTGATTTTTAACTCGCAAAAATCATCTTTCGGAAATCTTTTCTCATGTAACTTGCTAACAATTCCTTAATCGCTTGATCTGTTAAATCAATCGTTATTTTCTTTCCAACTAACTTTACTTGTGCACCTCCAGAGAAGTTTCCGATTTCCAATGGTTTTTCCTTAAGGCGCTTGCGAACCTTATCTACAAGCAAACGAATTACTTCTTCTGCGGAAACAAGGCGGGGAATAACAGGTGTCAAATCGGTTTCTAAACCTTCCTTTTCGACTGCTTGTACAATTCCATTAATAATTTGGGCTATAATAGGAGGATGAGCTAACTCTTTTTCCAAAATAGATTGCAACTCTTGGTTAAAAAACCGATGTTCCACTTCTTGGCGAAGACTTTCAATCGCTTGCTTGGATGCTTGTTGAAGAAGCGAATAAAACACATTCCGCTGCTGCTCTATTTCACCTTTTGCTTGCTTGATCAACCCTTGCGCATGTTTTTCCCCTTCAGAAATAATTTCATCCCTCTGTTTTTTTGCCTCTGCTACAATCCTTTGGGCTTCTTCTTCCGCTGGCTCGAGTGTTTGACGTTTTAATCTATCACAAATCGCTTGGATTTTATCTTGCCCTTTTTCAAGTGATTTCATGTTACACCTATATATACTGAATATGAGTCATATCATAAGTAGGCAGAAGCTAACTTTCAAGCCTTATTCTCTTTTTTAGAGAAAAAAGACTTTGCTTGTTAACAGATTGTCTTTATTATAATTTATCAATAAATCTGTCAAAAAGCACAAATTTTTCATGCAAAGTAACTTCAATTGATGACACGCCCTAATTTAAAAACTGGATATATGAAAATATTTTTTTTGTTTTTTTTGGTTTATTTTTCTCCGATAGGTGCTGAGGAGAATTCCCCATCCTCACCAGTACAAGAGACCAAACCTTTTGTGGTTTTTACCCCGCCAACTGGCTGGAAACTAGCCCCAAAAGAAAATCTCCCCTCTTCTATGATCACAATGGTAGTCGGGAAAGGAAGTTTTTCTCTTCCTCCCACAATAAACTTAACGACAGAACCTTACAAAAAATCACTGAAAGATTATCTAAAAATTGTCAAAAACATCAATAGCGAACAAGGTTACGACTGGAAAGACTTAGGAATGATTCGCACCCAATCTGGAAACGGACATCTTTCACAAGTCGACACTAAATCACAGTGGGGTGAAGTTCGAGAAATGAGAGTTATTCTTCTCAAAGAAAAACAGATCTATATTCTTACCGCTTTAGCGCTAAAAGAAGAATTCTCTCTTTTTTATAAAGATTTCTTCACCTCATTTCGCTCTTTACGGATAGTCAATGATCTATACGATATACTTCCTCCACAAGAAAGAAAAAAGCTGAAAGAACAAGTGGCTATACTTGAAAACAAATGGAAACAACAATTGGCAAACAACGCCGAAAAAAAAACGAACCAACAAGTATTTGAAAGTAAAGAATTTCAAGAAGACATTTGGACTCCATTTATTGCACAATGTAAAGAACAATACAAAGAATTGGACAAAGAATGGCTTTCTCTGTTTTTAGATAATCTATACAGAGAGGAACTAATAAAAACAAACGATCACCCAATGTAAGGAATTTATGTCATTGATCAAAAAATATATTCTCTTCATCGCATTATGCACTCTTTGTTTTCACCTCCCCCGTGTAGAAGGAGTAACCTACGTTACTGACACCGGAGGATACGCCTATGATCAATCCCGCGCTGCAACAAATTTGGCCGCAGCCGTTGCATTAGGAACTGTAGCTGTTGTAGGAATTATTGCCATTGCCGTACAAAATACACACGAATCTTCTTCTAGCCATTCTCGTAGTTATTCTACCCCCCCCCCTTCTCGTAGCTATGGGTATTATTCTCATTAAGAGACAACGGAAAAGACTTTTGGCAATCTTTTCCTTCTTTATCTGTGCCGGATGCTCCTCGCCTGTCCCTAGGCAATGGGAGTTGTATGAGATTTCAAGTACATGTCCCTCTTTTTATGCAGGAAAATTGGTATTGAAACCCGACTCCGATTCTCGCATAGAAATTGAGGTGAGCCGAAACCGTTTTGGAACCGAAGTTTATCTCAACCTTCTTTTTTCAAAAGCAATCCCATGCAATGATAATCCTCACCAAACAGAGGTTTATTTCACAATAGAAGGACAAGAAACAAGAAAAATATTTCCCTTTATTCTAGAGGGAAGCCAACGACTTGTCCTTTCTAAGGAAGATGGGGAATATCTCATCCAGACTCTTCTAGAAGGCAATTTCTCTACTATCCAAATCGGACGAACCATCACATCTCTTACTCCTCTATCCTTTGATTCTTTATACGAACAACTGCTCACTATTTTAATAGAAACAGAAAATTTATAGTGCTTCTAAAAAGTTCATTGATTAAATTTAGAACATAGTTCATTAATAATAGTTTCTGCACACATGGAGAAAAATGAAAAATCTTCGAATTTGTATTAGTATAATACTCGCCATTGGTATAGGAAATGTTACTCCTGTTCAGGTGATTGCACAAGAAACAGGTGAAGCTTATGTCCAAAGCGGACATTCTGCTCATTGGACAATTTATATTCCTATTTCTCTTTTAGTGGCTGGTGCAGTCTATTTTTGTCTTTCCGATTCGGGAAATGGTGCAAACACTTCGAATCCAAAAGACGCTTTAGGAAGCATTGTCAATCCGAAAAGGGTGGGGAGCGCATTCTCTACTAAAGGATCAAATTATAACAATCGATCTCGACACTATTCTCCTTCTCATTCTCGCCGAACTTCTTACACTAAAACAGGTTACACTCACTCTTAGTTTGAGACCATTTCATACACGCTCTTTTTTATTTTTTCATGAAAATTGTATTGCAAGAAAAACAAAATTTATGGATAACTTAAATTGTAAAGCTTTAAAGGATTTTTGTGCTTTGAAGTTTGATAGCATCATAAACACAAAAAATCCTTCACGTGACACGTTTAAAAGGAATAGAACATGAAAATTATTAATAGATTAGTAGCAGCCCTTATGGTTGCAGCAACCTTATTCACAAGCCAAATACATAGCCAAGAATTCATAGATGAGGGATCAAGCCCTGCATATGAAGATAGTAGCTATTTATCAGCCGCACTTCCTGTCGCTGCTTTAGTTGTCGCAGCAGTTGTTATTGCTACAACAAATCGACATCATCATCATAGCAACGGCAGCGGCAGTAGTTCTTCCTCTAGTAGCTCCCATTTCCATGCGCATTCCTTATAAGGAATAATCTATTCAGAGGAATAAGCCTTCAACCCAGGGTATGATATACAATACCCTGGCTCTATACCGCTTCCTTTAGTTGATTCATTAGCACTTCTACAGATTCGAAATATTGATCCACAAATAGAAATTGATTTCGAAGCTGTCTTCCCTGCGAACTCTTGTTTGAAATATTGGAAAAGAACTGGCTAAAAACATAGCGATACTCTAATAGCTGTCGTTGGTACTTCCGAGCGGTTTCATCTAAAAAAGGATCGTGTGATTTTTCTCGCACTGCTCGCTGAACAGTGGCTAAAAAGTCTTGCAAAACCGTTTTCATATCATTCATATCTAACTCAATTTCTTCTGCGTGACTCGATATATCATCATTTTTTATCCATTGGTGGATTTGATCAAATAGTTCGTGGAACCGCTCCAATCGAAATGAATGAGAAGGATCTGAAAAATGTTCGATAATTCCATGATGGAGATGGTATATTTCATGAAATTCCGGAAATCCGATGAGTACTTGGTACTTCCAATCTAATCGCATAGCTCTCGACAAAATGTTTTCAATTGTCTCAATCGTTGAAAAATAAGGGCTGCCTATTTCATTGCATCGTTTCAATTGGTATAGGAGTTTTTCCGCTCGATTTTTCATCATTGCTCGAGAAATAAAAGGTTGCGCCATCTCATGGATAATCGTTTCCATTTGTTGTTGCGCCTCATATTCCCGAATTCCTTGCACGTTCGGATCATTCACAAGAGCATGAGAAAACTCTTCAAAATACCGTTGCAATTCTTGCCCTGCATACACCAATTGGAGCAGTTTTCTCCCTTGAGAGGGCTCTGGTCCTACAATCCATTCTGTAAATCCCCAGCGAGATCGAACGTATGGATTTGGGTCATTTTTTAAACTAAATAAACGATACTGACTAACGGTATGGATAAAATGAACAAGCTCAAGCAGATAAATTCTTACTTTGCCATTTAGTCGATTGAATGCTTCTTGGTAGTTTTCCCCTTCTCGATCAAGCGATTTCCATTCTAAACTGCTACTAAATAAAGCTTCCCGAAGTTCTCGAAGATAGACTCGAAAAAGGATAAAAACACGATCAATGCTCGTGAGTTGTTTCAAAGCCTTTACTATTTCGTTGTGAATCTTGGGAGATGTTTTTGTTTCTAAAATTTTCAATAAGCGGTATAAATCGATATATAGATTTTGATCCGCCATGGTCAGAATAGCTAGAATTGGATAATTTTTCATCTGTTGCAGATCTTCTTCAACAATCGAACTGAGACTCATATAATCGCGATACAGCTGATTGAATCCTTCGTATTGTGCGATTAAGGTTTTTTCTCCATTCCGCAAATTTTTCAGGATGGCGGGATCGATCCCCTTTTTTTGAAAAAACCAATTCCTCCACTGTTGCGGTTGACGAGATTTATTCTTCAATGAGGCATAGGGAAGCGTTGTTTCAAGATGATACACAGTAGCTGAGAGGTTTTCCATTCTACGAAGCAATACATCTTTCACATGATAAACCACGTCAGAAATAGATACGTGCCAACGATCAATAGTCACTTCCTTAATTTGTTGAAATAATTCGCTCACACAGCCTTCCAAAACCTCTGTATAATCCCATAAAGTACGGTTGATCTTCTTCACGACCATATCGTATTGTTCTTCAGACCTTATTGTACTTTGTAGCTTTCTTCTCAGAAGATCGGCAGCTTCTCCTAAGCTGACTTTTTCTGTTGATTCCAAGAGATCGGGAAATTCTTTTTCCAATTGATTGGGAATTGCTCGAAGGATTTGTTTTGCAACATCACTTTCTTTCATTTGTAAATAGGATTCGAGTTGCTGTGCTAATTTCCGATCTAAATCAGCTACTCCTTGGAAATCGATGACCCGCTTCTCCATATTTTCTCCCTAGACCCTCATTTTATCATATTTTATCTTAATAAAATATATCTGAAAAATAGAGATAATAAATTGTTCAAGTTGCTATAAATCAATAAGTTATGATTTTACAAAAAAGAGAAGGATTCTTTGATTGCTTGCTGATACAAAGATTGGTATGATGCTAAGAAATTAAAAATAGTCGAAATATGAGTCAACTAGAATTACTGAGAAAAGATACTACTATTGTTGTCGATACAGGTGATATTAAGTCAATCGAACAATATCGCCCTACCGATGCGACAACCAATCCGAGCCTTATCGAAGCTGCCATCCAAAAACCTGAATACCAATATCTCATTGAAGATGCCATCGCGTATAGCAAGAAAAAAGAATCTTCCCCCTCTAAGCGTTGTACACTATTGATCGATAAATTATTCGTGAATTTTGGAGCTGCCATTTTAGAACTCATTTCTGGACGAGTTTCCACGGAAGTAGATGCCCGCCTCTCTTTTGATGTAGCAGGAAGCATACAAAAAGCACTCCGATTTATTGCCTTATACGAAGAAGTGGGAATTTCTCGAGATAGAATTCTTATAAAATTAGCTTCCACTTGGGAAGGAGGCCTTGCTGCGCAAGAACTCGAAAAACAAGGGATTCATTGCAATATGACTCTTTTGTTTAGTTTGCCGCAAGCCATTCATTGCGCACAATCCAACGCAACCCTCATATCTCCTTTCGTGGGTCGAATTCTTGACTGGTATAAGTCACATGACAAAGTACAAGGATACCCCCCAGCAGAAGACCCAGGAGTTCGATCTGTTACTACGATTTACAATTATTTCAAGAAATTTGGCTTTAAAACACAAATCATGGGAGCCAGCTTTCGCAATGCCGGAGAAATTTTAGAATTGGCAGGTTGTGACCTATTGACGATTTCTCCACAATTTTTAAAAGAGCTCTCCGAAAGCAATGGAGAAGTGCCACGAAAATTAGACCCAGAAAAAGCAAAAACGATGGACATCCCACAAATGTCCTTTGACGAGCCCACTTTTCGCTATTTGTTAAATGAGGATGCAATGGCAACAGAAAAACTAGCCGAAGGAATTAGAACCTTCGCTAAAGCCACACAAAAACTCGAAGAACAGCTATCCCACCGAATTCTTTGAAAATAGGGCGTGTTCATATAGCGGGCCATATCTGGAGCTTCTGATATAGCAACATTGAATGATCTCCGTGTATTGTAAGAGCACCCATTTCCTGAGCAACGGTTATTCCTTCCAATTCAATTCGATATCTGAGGTGAGTACCCTTTCTGGATGCATTTCTTATAAGTGCTCTCAGTTCAATGATTGATGTAGAAATTGTGGCTGTGGCGTGGTATCCATCGTAAGAGAGGTGATTCCCTTGGTCTATCCCCCCTACCAAGAATGATTGATCCGTCTTTCTGATATCTTCCTCTTCTGTTGTTAACTCATTTTTCCCTATCTTTTCTAACATTAGCGTCTCAGGTCTATTACTAATCTCACCCAAACTCATTAAATCTAAGTGGATGTATTTTAAATTTTTAAATTGTTTAAGTGATTCAAGAAATACCAATGCTGTGGCGGAATTTTCCCTAATTTCTCTGAAGCTGTCGCAATGATGTTTAGATTTTTCTGGCAAGGCAAAGGCCAATCGCTCAACATGTTTTGGAATCTGTTCCATAGCTTTTTCGAGAACTTTTTCTTTTACAGCTTTCAAGAAAAACTTTTTTTGATCCTCTAGGGATAGTTCTAAAAATTCTCTCTGAAACGAAAATGAATTCTCTAGATTCCCAGAGCCTGCCAAGGGTTCATTTTTTAGAAAATGTATGAGATTTTCTATACGAGATTCCCCTATTATCCTTTTTTGGTTTTCTCTTTGTTCGATCATCTTTTTTACTTTTTCTGTTTGTTCGCTTGTTGGCAGAAAATCTTTTTGTGCTCTTTTTACTTTTTCTTGTGCTTCTTCCATTTCCTTTGGCAAAGGATGTGTAGCCCTAAATTTTCTACAGCCCACCTCTACTATCTTAAAGATAATAGGAATTGCCAATGTCACATAAGAGAGAAAGATTCCTGCAGCGCAAACAACTTTGCCTATGCCCCCCGAACGGGCATATTCACGTGGAGAAAAATAGTTATGACAAACTTCAAGTATTCTTTTTACGTCCATAATTAACCCTAATAAGAAATATTAATTTACAATAATTATACCATTTTTAGTGTATTTTTATAAAATAAATTAAACACTAGAATATTTAAGTTTTTGTAAAGAGAATGGGATGGAGAGGGTCAATCCGACGCTAAATAAGACAAGATCTGCCACTTTGTCACCGCTTATCCTGCCGCCGGAGTAACCCCTGTCCTATTACGCCATTCTATCTTCTTGCATATACTTGTTTTTTATATTTTATATTCTATGTATATAAAACCTATAAAGGATGGGGATCTTCTATGCGCTCGATTTGGAAGGGTGTGATTAGTTTTGGTCTTGTGAATATTCCCGTACAACTTTTTGTTGCGACCCACGAAAAAGAAATTTCCTTTATTTTATTACATAAAAAGGACCATTCTCAAATTCGGTATGCAAGAATTTGTAAGACAGAAGAAAAAGAAGTTCCTTGGAAGGATATAGTCAAAGGGTATGAATATAAAAAAGGAGAGTATGTTGTTTTTGATGAAGAAGACTTCGAAAAAGCTCATTTAAAAAAATCAAAAACAATTGAAATTCTCCAATTTCTCTCTGAAGATGCTGTCGACACAATGTATTACGCAAGACCCTATTTTTTAGAACCAGAAAAAAGCGGGGAAAAAGCATATGCTCTTCTTCGAGAAGCTTTAAAAAAATCAAGTAAAATGGGGCTTGCCAAGTTTGTATTGCGAAACAAAGAGCATATAGCTGTCTTAAAAGTGCACAATGACATGTTAATTTTAAATGAACTCAGATATGAAAATGAAATTATTCCATCTGTAGATATTCAAATTCCTTCTACAAAAATAGAGAGAAAAGAACTAGAGATGGCAATACAATTTATTGACCAACTCACAGGAACTTTTCAGCCAAAAAAATACAAAGACACCTACATAGAAGAAATCAAAAAAATCATTCAAAAGAAAGCAAAAGGAGCCCTTGTTCATGTAAAGGGAGAAGAACAGCCATCCCCCACCAAAGTGCACGATATCATGTCTCTTTTGCAAGCCAGCTTAGAACGAAAGAAAAAACCAAGAAAAAAAATCAATAAAACTGCCTAAAACAGTGACGTTAAAAAAATATCGCTCAAAAAGAGATTTTCAGGAAACGGCAGAGCCGTCTTCTTCTGTTAACAAGAAGACATCCTCCTCTTTGCGCTTTTGTATTCAAAAGCACGATGCAAGAAGACTCCATTATGATTTTCGACTCGAATACAGAGGTGTTTTATTGAGTTGGGCTGTCCCTAAAGGACCCTCTAATGATCCTCGGGATAAAAGACTGGCTATTCAAGTAGAGGATCATCCTCTCAATTACCAATACTTTGAAGGCACTATCCCTCCAGGTAATTATGGAGCTGGAACTGTCGAAATTTGGGATCATGGTTTTTATACGACAAAATCGGAAACAGATCCAAAAAAAAGAGAAAAAGCCATTGGGGAAGGATTAAAAAAAGGTCATCTTTCTATTGTACTCCATGGAAAAAAATTGCAAGGGGAATACCTTTTGCAAAAATTGAAATCAGATAAAAATGATCGTTCATGGTTATTAATCAAACAAAAGGATTCTGTTTCGCGCTCTCTTATCGAAACCAACGACTCCCCTGACACAAAAATGCCTGCATGGATCCCTCCAATGCTAGCAACTTTAATAGATGGTCCATTTGATGATGAGCGGTGGTTATTTGAAATGAAGTGGGACGGCTTTCGAGGCCTTGCTTTTGTCAATCGGGGAAAAGTGGATCTATTTTCGAGAAACCAATTACCCATGAATGAAAAATTTCCCATTATTATTGAGGAATTGAAAAAAATACAACATGATCAACTCATTTTCGATGGAGAATTGGTGGTTTTAGATGAGAAAGGAAGACCTGAT
>JABDGJ010000032.1 GCA_013286075.1 Chlamydiota bacterium | reverse complement strand
ATTAAAAATTAAATATTAATAATTCAAAAAGATAAATTAGGAATGGAAACAATGGTTTCCATTGTGTCTTTCTAATGAAAATTTCCTTTCTTCATTTTTTATGGCGGTTTGGATATCCTGATTTTTTGCCAAATCATTCGAAGGAAAAAACCCTATGCGCGTGTATGTAAAAGATGAACCCATTATTGAGCTTCCCGAGGGGAGTACAGCAAAGGATTTGGCCGATTATTTGAATAGAAAGGGACCTCACGAAGCATTAGGAGTTTCTATCAATGGCAAGACTGTCGATCTTTCTCACCCTTTACACAACGACGACAAAGTGATTTTATGGAATTTTAACGATCGAGAGGGAAAGGAGATTTTCTGGCATACTTCTGCGCACGTGTTGGCACAGGCAATTTTGCGCCTTTGGCCTGAGGCACAACCCACAATAGGACCGCCTATCGAAAATGGGTTTTATTACGATTTTGCTAATCTCCACCTCTCTGACCAAGATTTTGATAAAATTGAAAAAGAAATGCAAAGCATTATCGCATCAAATTATCTATCCGAAAAACAGGTCATTTCTTCCAAGAAAGAAGCCCTCCATCTATTTTCACACAATCCTTATAAATGTGAGTTGATTGAAAGTTTCGAAGCGAATAGCCCTTTAACAGGGTATAGACAAGGAGAATTTTTCGATCTCTGTCGAGGTCCTCATCTCTATAATTTGGGAAAAATCAAAGCGTGTAAAATTCTGAAAACAGCAGGAGCTTATTGGAGAGGAGATTCGACTAAAGAAATGCTCACTCGTGTATATGCCATTTCTTTTCCTGATCGAAAACTATTGAAGGAATACCTACACCAATTAGACGAGGCTAAAAAAAGAGACCACAAAATTTTGGGCCCTCAACTCGATCTTTTTTCTCTAAAAGAAGAAGCGCCTGGGATGCCTTTTATCCATCCGAAAGGGCTCATTATCTGGAATGAACTTCTTGCCTATTTGAGAGAAACACTTCAGCAAAATGGGTATATTGAAATCAAAACCCCCACGATGATGACGAGAGACCTATGGGAAATTTCAGGACATTGGTTTAATTACCGAGAGCATATGTATACCTCGCAGGTCGAGGATCGAGAATTTGCTATTAAACCAATGAATTGTCCAGGATGTATGCTATTTTACCAATCGCATACACATAGCTATCGAGAACTCCCTTTGCGAATTGCAGAAATCGGAAACGTCCACAGATATGAACCTTCTGGTGCCATTTCCGGCCTATTTCGAGTCCGAAGTTTTCATCAAGATGATGCACATATTTTTATGAAACCCACTGATATCCAACAAGAAATTGCCTCTGTTCTTGCCCTGGCTGATGAAATTTATTCCACTTTTGGCCTTACTTATCGACTTGAACTTTCTACTCGGCCCACAAAAAACACGATTGGATCGGACGAAGACTGGGAAATTGCTACTTCTGGTTTAAAAGGAGCGTTAGATAGCTCGGGAAGAGAATACCGAATCAATGAAGGAGATGGTGCCTTTTATGGACCCAAAATAGACTTTCACATTCGAGATGCCATTAACCGAAGTTGGCAATGTGGGACAGTGCAACTAGATATGGCCCTTCCAGAGCGATTTAATTTAACATACACTGCGGATGACGGTTCCCATAAAAGACCTATCATGATTCACCGCGCTTTATTTGGTTCTATTGAACGTTTTTTTGGAATTCTTATCGAACACTATGCAGGAAAATTTCCTCTTTGGTTGAGTCCGATACACATCCGAATCCTAAATGTGGCAGATCGACATGAACCCTATGCGCAAGAACTTGCAAAGAAATGTAGAACGGCTCGGTTCCATGTCGAAGTAGATCATTCCAATGAATCCGTTAGCAAAAAAATACGCAATGCCCAACTTGCCCAGGTCAATTATATTTTAACCGTAGGAGACCAAGAAGTTGAACACCAAACCGCCAATTTGCGCACGCGAGACAATGTCGTCCATGGAGAAATACAGATCGATCAATTTTTAGAACACCTTGTCAAAGAAAAGAAAGAACGATCTCCCTTATCCCCTTATTCTACACCCTCTTAGAGGTTGTCTCTCATGCAAATCATCACAATCAATAGTTTTAAAGGTGGAACAGCCAAAACTTCGTCCACATTACATATTGGAGCGGCTTTGGCAAAATTTCATCAGAAAAAAGTTCTTCTCATCGATTTTGATGCACAAGCGAATCTCACGACAGGTCTCGGTTTTGATCCTGATGAAAACGACAGCTTGGCTCCTGTTTTACAAAATGAAAAAACAATAGACCAGGTCATTCGGACAACCACAGTTCCAAATCTTTTCCTAATCCCAGCCGATACGTGGTTAGAGAGAGTTGAAGTGACAGGGATGCTTGCTACCGACCGCTATTCCCATGAAAAACTACGAATTCTCTTGTCCCCTCTTCAATATGATTTTGTGTTTATTGATACTCCTCCCTCTCTTTGCTGGTTAACCGAATCAGCACTGATTGCAGCCAATCAAGCCCTCATCTGCGCAACTCCTGAATTCTATAGCGTAAAAGGGTTAGAACGACTGGGACAATTTATAGAGACAATTGGAAAACGACATTCCCTGCAAATTCTTGGTGTTCTTTTATCATTTTGGAATCCAAGAGGAAAAAGCAACCAAGCATTTATTGATCTTATCGAACGAACTTTTCCTAAAAAAATATTCCAAAACAAAATTCGACGAGATATTGCCATATCAGAGGCGTCGGTATATGGTAAACCCGTATTTGATACTACAAATAGCCGAGCCGGAGAAGATTATGTAGCTCTGACCTCTGAACTCTTAGGGCGTGTCACTCCCTAACTAGATTGTAAAACCGCTTTACATGGAAAATTCCGATGGGAAAAATCAACTCTATTCTTGATCAAAGAATGAAACAGGGGGCAAACACCTCTAAAATGAATGCCATGGCCCAACAATCGGCAAGTGGAAATTTGACAAGTTTCTCCGGGGTCTTTCGAGTCGCTGATCTGCATGCATATGAGAAAGAAAATTTAGAGGACATTTTAAAACAGTATGCACAAGGACAGGAAGAAAATATTCAAGAAGATTTGGAAAAACTCGTTGCTCTTACCTCTGAAGTAAAAGCTATCAACAATCAAGCCGCATTATTACATGGAGAAAGAATCAAAAGGGCGCATGAAATTCTCATTTCCTACCGGGAGGGGGCGTTTACAGCTTGGTTAATGGTCACTTATGGAAATCGACAGACTCCTTATAATTTTTTACAATATTTTGAATTTTGTGAAGGAATGCCAAAACAATTGCGCCCACAAATTGAAATGATGCCCAGGCAAGCTGTTTATGCATTGGCTAGCCGAGAGGGAAACATCGAAAAAAAGCGAGCTGTTGTTGAGAATTACAAAGGAGAGACCAAAATAGAAATGCTCAATCTTATTCGAGAATTATTTCCTTTGCAAAACTTCGATAAACGAAAACAAAATATCGGAAAAACCGTTATTTCTAATCTCCGCTCTATTCATTCAAACATTGGAAATGTTTTTAATCAAATGTCCAAAGAACAAAAAACCGAAGTGAAAAAAATTGTACATGAATTAGAATCCTGGCTTTCTTCACAACAAGATGATCAGTTATGATGGATATATTTACCCCTTTTATTCTTGAGAAAAGTTGGCAAAAAGCCTTAGAAGATGAATTATCTAAGCCTTATCTTATCCATTTGGCAGCATTTCTTGAAAAAGAATATACGCATTCTCCAGTTCCCATTTATCCTCCAAAGGACTTAATTTTTAATGCCTTTTATCAAACTCCCTTTGATGACGTGAAAGTCGTCATCGTAGGACAAGACCCTTATCATGGGAAACAGCAAGCTCATGGGCTCTGTTTTAGCGTTCCTCACGGGATTTCTCCCCCTCCTTCTTTACAAAATATTTTTAAAGAATTAGAAGCCGATGTGGGGTGTCCTAAACCTAATCACGGATGCCTCCTCTCTTGGGCAAAACAAGGCATTCTTTTGCTAAATGCCACCTTAACTGTACGGGAAGGAGATCCTATGTCACACCACCGCCGTGGGTGGGAGAATTTTACGGATGCCGTAATTCGTAGTCTGGCAGAAAAAAAAGAGTTCGTTATTTTTGTACTATGGGGAAAATCTGCCCAAGATAAATGCCGGTTTTTACAAAGCCCGGAAATCGAGAAAAAACATCCGATTTTGACCGCGGCTCATCCTTCTCCTCTTTCTGCACATAACGGTTTTTTTGGCTGTCGCCATTTTTCCACTATTAACACCCTATTAGAAAAAAAAGAGAAAAAAACAATCTCCTGGGCAATATAGGCCATTAGAGGGTGTTTTGCATGACAAGAACAATATCTACCACAGAGATCACAGAGGAGTTTTAAAATTTCTCTCTCTGTGATCTCTGTGGGCTCTGTGGTAGATATTTACTAGAAGTCTACAAACAAATGAAATATAACCCTTTGGAATTTCGAAAAGAGGTCTATTTAGAGACTATCTCCTAGGGAGAAAATAATTCTTGCTCCCAATAAACCGCCCTATTACAAATAGGATTAAAGGCAGCTACAATCATAGTGGCCTATATCCGAGATATTTTCTCCTTAGAAGATTGCAGGCTCTCCTAGGGGGAAAACAATTCGAATCTAAGCCATTAGCAATCGACAGACAGATTTATGAAAACAAAAGGATTACCCCATGTCCTTTGAGCACCAAGATAAAGTAAAACAAATCAAAAGACTGCTGAAGCCGTATATTGATCATAATTTGCAATTACAATTTTCTCATGAAAATGCATCCGTCTCTGGGTCTATAAAGGAGAGAATGCACGATAAAGAATACAGTATCTTTATAAAAAATTCATTTCTTCGTTAACAGTTAATTTTATATAATAGTATTAGGATATGATTTAAGGAAATTATGTTAATTGAAAAAGATCTTAAAAAAATATTCAGCCAATTAACAATAGCTAATACAGTGAGTATTCCTTATCGCAATTCAGAAATTATGGTGCATTTAACAGATAATAACGCAAAATTTTGTTTAACAACTCTTGTTTATGAAGGTTTAAATTACATCCCCCCAAGTGTAAGGAGTTCCTTGTCTCGGAAGTCTCCTTTTTCTCATTCTCCTTTATCTACCTCGCTTAGCGTAGATGAACAACATTACCAAATTCAGCTCCAATATTTAGGTCAAATCAAACAACTGACCCAGTCTAATTTCACAAAAATCATCGAAGACTTTGGCGCTATCGCAGAGCAGTGGCGAAAGTATTTAGATGATCAAGATAAAAACGATTTAGTTTACGTTCGGTCTTAAATCACACATTTGCTACTCATCTTAGAGAGTGCCTCCAAAATATTTCAACATGTTGAAAATCCAGCCAATGTTTTGTTATTTCCCCAATGTCTGAAGAAGAAGAAGTTATTTATTTTTATATCTTCTTCTTCAGGGACTGTGGAATTGTTTATAACTTTCTTGATTTTTGTTTTTTATTATTCTTAACATAGTTCCTCACGCCTCTAAAACAACCTGTAAGGTCTATTTGCTTAAAAAAAAATCAACCAAAATAAAAATTCCTTTGTTAGTAATTTGTTTATAGCTTGACTATATCTTGTTCACACTGACCAGCAATCAACAAAAATCAATGGCTTATAAACATCCTAGGATGAGATATGATCAAAGAACCAACAATGTAAGAGAAGATTGACGATAACGAATGAGTCTTATAGAATCTTATTCTTTAAAAACAGCATTTCTACTCTTATCTGGGTGTAGCGCAGCTTGGCTAGCGCACTTGCATGGGGTGCAAGGGGTCGAAGGTTCAAATCCTTTCACCCAGATTCTTTTCTTTCAATCACTTAAGGGCAATCTCAATGAGATTGCCTTTTGTGTATTTTAGCCTGGGTGGTGGATAGGTGGTGGGTGATGCAAAAAGTTTTTTCTCTTAACGCAGCTATGCATTTTTACTGTGCAGTACTATGCATAAAAAAACTGCACAGCTACCATTGTTAATTTTAAACTGAATGTGCTAATTATTTTTTTCGATTTTAGCGAAAATCAATCATTGCTTTGAAGTAAAAACCAAGCTAAACGCTAGCCATGAAGCTACAAAATCTACCCAATATAAAAGAATAAGATAAAATCTCATGTATAAAGTTGAAACCATCCTCAAAGAGGTCTATTATACCGATGACCAATAACATGTTTAGGAACAGGCATCATGAACTTACTCATATATTATAGATCTTTTTTACTTCTTTTTTTCATTTTTTCTTTTTCTTGCTTTGGTTCTTTGGCAGAGATGTCTTTAGAAGAAAAAGTGGGCCAATTGCTCATGGTTCATTTTAACGGGGAAGAGGTAAATGAGGATGCGAAAACTCTTGTTCAGAGAACAAAAGTGGGTGGCATCATCTATTATAATTGGTCTAACGGACTTCATTCTCCCAAACAAGTACAAATCTTAAGCACTGGCCTTCAAAAATTGACTGAGGCAAATCAAAATCCTATTCCGCTTCTCATTGCAACTGACCAGGAGGGGGGTGTTGTTGCTCGATTGCAGAACGGTTTTACGAATTTTCCTGGAAATAAAGCATTAGGAGAAACTTTTAATCCGCAGTTGGCTGAAGATACAGCTTTAGCTATGGGAAGAGAGCTCCAAGCTGTGGGCATTAATATGAACCTTGCCCCTGTCGTGGATATAAATAACAACCCTCGCAATCCTGTAATAGGAGTCCGTTCTTTTGGGGAGGATGCAGAAACAGTTCTAGCCTTTGGAGAAAAAGCTTTAAGTGGTTACAAAAAAGCTAAAATAATTGCCACGCTTAAACATTTTCCAGGTTATGGCGATGTAGAAATCGATCCTCATGAAGATCTACCAGTTGTTCATAAATCAAAAAAAGTGCTGGAACAAGTCGAACTACTTCCCTTCGCAAGACTTGCTTCTTTTGCCGATGCAATCATGACGGCTCATATTCTCGTCCCAGCTTTTGATGCCGAGAATTGTTCCACACTTTCGGAAAAGACCCTACATTATTTAAGAGAAAAAATTGGCTTTACAGGGGTAATTGTGGCTGACTCCCTTGTTATGGAAGGAGTTGTCAAAAAATGCCATACGGTAGATGAAGCTGCAATTCAGGCATTGAAAGCTGGTTGCGATATTTTGATATTGGGAGGAAAGCTTCTGATCGGTGAACGGTCGGGTTTTGAATTAACAGTTGCGGATGTGCAACGGATTCACAGCTCTCTCGTCCAGGCAGTCAAAACAGGTCGTATTCCCGAAGCAAGAGTCAATCAAGCGGTTGAAAGAATTCTCAATCTAAAAAATAGGTTTTTAACTTCCAAAAATAGCGCAATTCAAAATGATTTATCGGAAGTGATTCACACAACTGCTCACAATGCACTTGCCCGAAAAGTAGCTTCTCTTGCTGTAGAGACCATCAAAAATGGATCAAATCCAACTATTTCGTTGCATGAAAAAAATATTTTCGTTTTTGCTCCCCAATTGCTTCAAAATGCCATCAATCAAACCACTCTTCTTACAATCGGAAAATCCATCCATCCTATTTTTTTCCATACTCTCCACCCATCGCAAGATGAAATAGAAACCGCGCAACAACACGCCAAAACAGCAGATGTATTGATTATTTTCTCTTACAATGCATGGAAAAGTCCTTTGCAGATCACTCTCATCCAATCATTACTAGATATAGGAAAGCATACTATTCTTTTTGTTGTGAGAGATCCATTAGACGCCTCCCTTTTTCCTACAGCCCACTTTATTTTTAAAACATTCAGTCCTACATCGGTCTCGATTCAAGCTGTTTGCGATCACTTAAATAAAGGTTTATTATCAATTGACGACACACCCTAATTAAACTTTTATATTAGAAAAGTCGACATTTAATCGAAAACAGTCCAAAATAATTCTGAAATTGTTTGTAAATCTATCATTACAAAAAATTATGAATGAACGGCAAAGGCAAAAAAGGCAATTTTGGATTGTTTTACTGATCGTCTTTTTCGGTTTTGTAGGCATTTCCATGCCTTACTTGATTTTTCCAGCTCTTTTTTTGAATAAAGGGTATTCAATTCTCCCAGCTGCTTGGGGAGACGGGAGTCGCGCCTTGTTTCTCGGAATTACCTTAGCAGCTTATCCTTTAGGTCAATTCCTCGGGTCTCCCATTCTCGGGTCTCTTTCTGATGATTATGGAAGAAAAAAGCTCTTGTCTACTAGTTTGCTCGTAGCAAGCTTTGCAAATTTCTTGTCTGGAATGGCCATTGCATCGGAATATTTGACACTGCTCATCGCGAGTCGATTTATCGCGGGCCTTATGGAAGGAAATATTGCCATTGCTCGGGCGATAGCAGCCGATATTACTACTATCTCTAAACATAGAACTTTTGGAAAGATCAATGCGGTGGCCTCCATTGCTTTTCTTTTGGGTCCTTTATTGGGAGGTCTTATGACAGAAAAAGATCTCTTCGAAGGATTGACTGCCTCTTCTCCCTTCTACTTGACTGCGATTCTTTTTTTATTTCTTTCTCTTCTTTCTACGACGATGCTCGATATGAGCCCTACCCCCCATGCGATCATTCATAAGAAATCATTTGTTGAAAGAATCAATTTGTTCAAACGGTTGAAAACCCTCTTTTTGAATAAACATTTGCAATTTCTCCTCATTGTTTCTACCTGTTTTACTTTGGCTGTTGATATTTTTTACGAATTCGGTCCAGTCTATCTTACAGTAAAATGGGGTCTTTCCCCTAGGGAACTCATTCTATACAATGGCTTATTATGTCTCGCTTTAGCCGTTGGAAATGGATGGCTTCCAACACTTATCTCACCATACTTTTCAAATCGAAAAATCATTATTTCCTCTATAGGAGGCTTTGCTTTTTTTCTTGCGGTCATGCTATTTACCAACTCTATCTCCTGGATGATGTTTCTTTTTTGCTTCAGCGGTTTTATGATTGGATTGGCCGTCACCTTACTCACTGTCAATATTTCCAATACAGTGGCAGGCAATATCCAAGGAGAAGTCATGGGGGTTCAAATATCTTTGCGGGTACTAGGAGATGCAGTGATTTGTTTATGTGGAGGAGTTTTATTGATGGTTTCTTCGAAAATTATTTTGGTATTAGCTTCCTTAATGTCTTTATTTGCAATGATTTATTATGCAAATAAGACCGTCTATGCAATAGATATTGCATAAAGCGGTCTTAAATCTAAAGAGAGTCATTGGTTTCTTCTCTTAAAAAGAAAATAATGAACCTAATAAGTGCTTCTTAGAAGATTTATGCTTTCTTTTTGCCGATCTTCTTTTTGCCGTTTTTTTTCCTTTTGAACGAGTAACAGCAAATCTTTTTGCACTTCTACTCACAGTTCTTTTAGAACTTTTTTTCGCTTTCTTGGCGTGTGAATGAGAAGCTTTTCTTCTAACAGAAGATTTTTTCGCAGTCGCTTTTACTCTAGAGCTAGTTTTTCTTTTTGCGGCAGCGCGTCTTGTAGTCACTTTTCGTTTTCCTGCGCTTGCTCTTGAAGCTGTAGATTTTCTAGCTGAGCTTGTCTTTTTTCTCGTAGAAGAAGCTGGTCGTTTTTTAGCTGTAGAGGTCTTTTTG
>JABDGJ010000031.1 GCA_013286075.1 Chlamydiota bacterium | reverse complement strand
GAAATAGTAGGAAAATAGAGAATCTTGCGGAAAAATTTCTTTACGTAGAGCAAAATGGAAGATATTTTCTGCCTGTTGCCTAGGCATAAAGCGGGTTAACTTCTGGGGGCGATGAGTAGGATCAAGTAAATAATTGATAAACTGTTGAAATGTGAGATAATTAGTAATAGAAAGACCCAGGTCTTTGGCAACTTCTTCTGGAGTGGAGACGGGGTAGCGAAATCGGATAAAAAGATTTGACATTGACTGCCATACTCGAGGTTTCCAAGTTTTTATACGCACTTTTGGTCCTTGCTATCTATCGAATCAGGATCATTATAACGACCCTCTTACCTACTAAGCAAGAAAAAAATCGATTCAACAGAAAAGCTTTTGGGGCGGAGTCAGTCCACTTCAGTATAAAAAGAGCTATTTTAACAATCTAATCTAAAAAGAAATCTAAAAGGTTGAAGGAAGAGAAAACTTTTGCTATATTCCGCTCTTTTTTACATTCCATCACTATGCAAGCAATTTTTCTAGATACTGAAACAACTGGCTTAGATCCTGTTGCCCATCGGCTACTGGAGATTGCTTTCAAAATCATCGATATTCCATCGGGCCGGGAGAAGGCCACATACCAAGCAATCGTAAAACAACCTCTACCTATCTGGGAAAAAAGAGATCTTGCCAGTATTGAAATTAACGGATTCACCTGGGAAAAAGTTCAATCAGGTAAAGAGGAGTCTTTAGTTAGGGAAGAAATAATTGAAATTTTTAATGATTCTACTGTGTGTCGCAAGACCTCTGTATACATCTGCCAGAACCCGGCTTTTGATCGAAATTTTTTTGCGCAAGTCATTGATGTCTATACACAAGAGAAATTTCATTGGCCTTATCACTGGCTCGATCTTGCTTCAATGTATTGGGCGTTAGAGACAAAGGCTTACCAAGAAGCTCGAAAGCCTTTCCCTTCGGAGATGAACTTGTCAAAAAACGCAATTGCTGAACAATTTCATCTTCCAATCGAATCCATTCCTCATTCTGCGTTGAATGGCGTCAATCATCTTTTGCAATGTTATCAAAAAGTGATTGGGTTTTATTAGAGATTTGTTTTTTGAAAAAAGAGAAGTGTTGGAGATCGATGTCGATTTAACCAGAGATGTTGACTACAGCTCCATTCTTTAGGCGATAAGTTAGCGCTATATTTGACAATAGCCTCCAGTTCTTTTTCTCCTTCTAGATGTCCAGGGTAACAAGTGATACTTATTCCTCCCCCTGGTTGTATCAATTTCTGTGCTTCCAGAATACTTTTCATCGTTGTTTCTGTCAGAGTAGTCCATTTTTTATTCTCTCCTGGTAAATATCCTAAGTTGTATACAATTAACTTGATACTTTCTGGAACTATTGAAAATGGAAAATGAGAGTGGTCTTGATGAAGAAAGACAACGCGGTCGTACCGTTGTTGATTTAGTTCTTTTTGCAATACAGTTTGTGTGGATTGAATAGCAATCGATTGATTGTCTATTGCATAAACTTTGCCTTTTTCTTCTGTAATTGCTAGTTTACATAAGAAGAGTGTGTCATGTCCATTGCCACAAGTAGCATCGATCACGACATCTCCCTGTTGCACGAGCTTTGACCAATAGCTATGGGCAAGATCGATATGGGATTGAAAAACAGAAAAAGAGTGTCTCATAAATTCAGGCTAGTATAGGACTACTTCATGTTTTTTAAAAGAATTTACACTCCCGGATTGGCAATCTACTCCTATGTGTTGGGAGATGAAAAAGCCAAACAATGTGTTGTGATTGATCCCACTCGATATGTAGCTCCTTATATTATTCATGCTCAGAATGCAGGACTTGATATCATTGCCATTTTAGAAACTCATGTTCATGCTGATTTTGTTTCTGGTGCTAAGGAGCTTAAACACCAACTCAATGAACAGCCCACTATTTATGCTTCGGGTTGGGGAGGAAACAAATGGATTCCTAGCTATGCCGATAAAATTGTGAATAGTAAAACACCAATAAAAATAGGGGATTTGCGAATAGAGCCTTGGCATACTCCAGGACATACATTAGAGCATATTACTTGGGTATGTTTCGATGAATCTCGAAGTGCGGCTGATCCTTGGTTTGCTTTTACAGGAGATTGTCTCTTTGTCGGGGGTATTGGTAGACCCGATTTACTAGGGGAAGAGCCTATTTTATTATTATCAGAAAAAATGTACCATACTTTATTTACAACCTTAGCACCTCTGCCAGATTTTGTTGAGATCTTCCCTTCTCATGGTGAAGGTTCTTTTTGCGGTAAGACTTTAAAAACACGGGCCAATTCTACATTGGGATATGAACGGCTTCACAATCCCTATTTACAAAAGGCTCCTTTTGAAGAATGGAAAAAACAACTAATGCAAGAGCAAGCGCCTTTTCCTCCTTATTTTACGTCTGTCAAGAAAAAAAATATAGAAGGTCCCTCTCTTATTAATACATTGAAAGTATCGAAGTGGGAAGAAAGAAAAGAAGAATCTATTCTTGAAGATTTATTTTTATTAGATGTTCGTCATCCCGAAATATTTGCTCTTTCTCATTTGCAAAATTCTTTGAACGCTCCCTTTTCCTCATCTTTTTCTCATTGGGTTGGATGGCTGTTGCCCGAGAGTGGGTCTATCGGTCTTATTGTAGAAGATCATCAAGCATCTACTGATCCAATTAACCAACTTCGCATCATGGGATTTGACCAAGAAATAGTGCTTCTTCCTTATCACCAAGTGAAGGAGGATTTGAAACACTGGGAAACTTCTTTTTCAATGATAGAAGTAGGGGAAATTGCCAAAATACAAGCACAACACCAGCCACTATTTGTTCTCGATGTCCGAACAATAGAAGAATGGGACAAGGGACATATCGCTGGATCACATCACATTGAATTGACAGCATTGGACCGGTCACTATCCGAATTGCCTCGCGATCAATCGATAGCCATTGTCTGTAGGAGTGGGCAGCGGGCATCGCTTGCAGCATCGTTTCTCATGAAAAAAGGGTTTCGCTCAGTGACAAATGTGCGGGGAGGGGTCCAAGCTTGGACACAGGCAGGATTGCCGTTAATAAGGTGAGTTAAGAGGGTTTTAGGTTTCTATACTTTGCAGAAGTTATTCTAAAAATTTTTGATCGTCCGATCTCGTTGGTAGTGCCGTTCTATACCGTTTGCAACTTCTTCGGGATTATCTGTAATTGAAAACATTTCGAAATCTTCTTTTGAAATGCATTGATGGGCAAGCACCGTTTTTTCAATCCATTGTAACATTTCTAACCAATAGGTTTTGCCCATTAAGTAAATGGGAAAAGATTTGATTTTTTTTGTTTGAATCAATGTGAGTGCTTCAAATAGTTCATCCAGTGTACCAAAACCACCAGGAAAAAAAACATACCCTTGAGCGTATCGAATAAACATCACTTTTCGAACAAAAAAGTAACGAAAATGGAGCCGATATTTGGGATCGATATATTGGTTAGCGATTTCTTCAAATGGTAGATCAACAGATAGTCCACAGGAAGGGCCCTTTCCTTCTTGTGCCCCTTTATTTGCCGCTTCCATAATACCGGGACCACCTCCGGTGATAATTGCAAATCCTTTGCTTGCAATTAACCGAGCCGTTTCAACTGCAAGTGAGTAGTAAGGAGATTCTACAGAGAAACGAGCCGATCCAAAGATCGAAACAGATGGACCAATATTTGTCATCGTTTCGAATCCATCAACGAATTCGGAAATAATTCGGAAAACACGCCAAGCATCTTCAGTAAATAGAGCGGCATTGCCTTCATCAATCATAATCTAACTTTGAGGTTCTTTTTCAGGAGATTCTTTTTCAGGAGATTCTTTTTCAAGCAAGCGAGAAAAGATTTTTTGAACACGGGTCATTTTTTGACTAGATGCTTTTCCATTTGCCACTTCGTGCAAATTTTCAATCGCAATAAAAGCACCTGGGTCCTCGCGAAGAATAAGTTCTTTCAATTCGGCCAATTGTAAACGCTCGGCGATAGCGTATAAAATCTCATGTTCGTCACCAGAAAATCCACCTCTTCCGTACATAATAGTCAGCCCTAATCCCAATTCATTGATAATTGCATCTGCAATAATCTTTGATTTAGAAGAAATAATGAGAACTGATTTTGTCTCATCGAGACCTACAATGACTGAATCCATGATTTTTATCACCACAATGTAAGTGATCAAAGACATTAATGCAGGATGCCAATCTTGTAATACTAACCCAGCTGTTCCAAATACAAAGATGTTACACACTAAGACAACTTGACCTACTGTAAATCCAGCTCGTCGATTGATGATGATTCCTAAAATTTCTGTTCCATCAATGCACCCTCCTTCTCGAATAATCAATCCCAGACCAATGCCCAGTATTGCTCCTCCAATCACAACAACTTCTAAGCTGTCGCCGCGAAATTCCATATGCATTGTCTTTGCCATCAGAGCCATGCAGGTAGAAAAGAGAAAAGTAGCAGCTAACATATGAATCACGAATACTTTTCCAATGGATCGATAAGCCAATACAAGGAAGGGAAGATTGAATAAAAACAATAAATAGGGGATTATTTGTTTTCCGAAGATATTTCCAAAAATCATTGACAAACCTACCATGCCACCGTCAAACAATCGATTGGGAATAAAAAATACTTCGATGGCAAATGCTGCAAGAAAAGCACCAAAAGCAATCCAAAAATAAGAAAGAATTTGAGATGCTAAAGATTTTTTATGTGGATGTGATACGTACATGTTGTCCTTCAAAAATAGCTATGCAATATACTCAAAATATATCTTTTTGAAAGACGCGGGAGACGGGGCTCGAACCCGCAACTTCCGGCGTGACAAGCCGGTGCTCTAACCAATTGAACTACTCCCGCATTGCAGAACCTTGGGCGCAACAGGACTCGAACCTATGACCACCTGTGTGTAAGACAGGAGCTCTACCAACTGAGCTATACGCCCGAAACAAGCTTATATTCTATTTGATGGAGTAAATTTCTTGCAAGCTTAATTGAAATGAATTTGCAGTGATTAGCGAATAGGTCTAGTATTTATGGGTATGAGAAGACATCTGATTTTTTTTCTTTCCCTCTCTCTGCTGTGCAGTTGCAGTTCGCGCTCGTTAGATCATTTTCGAGAGGAGGGGGAGGGGATCGTCCGCTCTTTGATATACGAACTACAGCAGATCTCAACACAAGAAGAATTATTTGCTTCGACAAATCGGTTTCAACGCTATTTTGATCGTCTCGTTTCTTTGATGATCGATGCAGAAGAACTCTTTCTTGAATACCCGGAACAACGGGAAAATCTTTCATTGGACAAAGAATTGAATGAACAATTGCGGCATGAATTGAATCGAATATATAAGATGCGAGGAGGTAAAGCGTTTATGGAAAAATGCCAAGAAAAAGCCCTTCACCGACTCGATGCTTATGCGAAGAATAGATTTTATGCAAAATTTAGCGAATAGCTGCTTTTTGAGAACCGTACAACAATCCTGCTCTTGCAATGTTTTCTCTTGCATTTGGAAAAATTGTTTCCAAATCATCGATGATTTGGTCTGTTTTTCTCCGAAGGGAATTTTGTCCAACAGGACAGCGACAAGTAATTCTGGCAAAGCCTTGTTGTTGTGAAAAAGTTCGAATATCCCCTTCAGAAATATAAATAAGGGGACGGATGATAGTGATTCCATAATCATGCATCTGAATCTTCGGCAAATTACCGGCAAATTCTCCTTTATGCAATAAGTTCATGAGAACAGTTTGGGCTTGGTCATCTCGATGGTGTCCAAACGCAATTGTCGTAGCTCCAACGCTTTTCGCTGCATGGAATAAAAGTCGTCTTCTTTCTCGGGAGCAACTATAACATTCGAGCGTTTCCAATCGTTGTTGAGAGGAGAGAGAAATAAATTCTACACCCAAGGCTTTACAAATTTCCTGTAAGTATTCTTCTTGTATAGAGGCGCCGCAAGAAAATTCTCCTGATACGTGGATGGCGTATAAATCAAAAGGGGGGAAACCTCTTCCAGAAATTGCATGAAGCAAAAAGAGAAGGGTTAGACTATCCTTACCGCCGCTTAAGGCTATGGCAAGTTTTGTAACCCCATCCACCATGTGAAAATCAAATAATGCTTTGCGAAGGGTGCTTTCTAATTTCTTGCCAAGAGAAGTCCACGGAGGTTTTGGTATAGAAATAATCATAATGATTTTCAATTGTTCTAAAATTCGAAAAGATATAGGATTATAAACCCTAAAACTAAGCTTGTCAAGCTTAGAGACTGTCTCTGAATTAAGGATTGGACGATTTTCGAGATTATTTTGGCCGCTTTTCGATTAAAATGTTAGGGGTAATATACTATGTCGATATTACCCCTAACATTTAAAGTCGAAAATCGGCTCAAAAGAATCCGAAAATCGACAGAATCTTAATTCAGAGACAGTCTCTTAGAAGCTGAGAGTGATTATGGAAGAAAAAATTGGAAGAAATGATCCTTGCCCCTGTGGATCAGGGAAAAAATATAAAAACTGCTGCTTGTCTAAAAATCAAGAAGCAGAAAAGTCATTATTGGGTAAACGGAAAATTACGGTCAAATCACTGAGTGAGGCTAATCCGGGTCAACTTGCACCAAAAGAAAAAACAGAAGAACAATCTTCTCGAAAAGCTGTGGTTGACTATGCTGCCCTGATGGAGAGATCTTTTGGCGAGGCTTTGCATTCACATGAAGATAAACCACCTACACCACTGAATCCCGATCTTTACCTAAAAAAACCATCGGAATAAATTTGTTGTCTTCAAATCGATTGATTTGTTATAAAGTCTATTCTTTGCTGGCATAGCTCAACTGGTAGAGCACCCGACTTGTAATCGGACGGTTGTGGGTTCAAGTCCTACTGCCAGCATATCTGAGGGGGTGTCGCATAGCGGCAATTGCAAGGGACTGTAAATCCCTCGACTTCGGTCTCCGTTGGTTCGAGTCCAACCGCCCCCAAATTACTTTCTAGGCCATATTTCATCAAACAGTCTTGTTAGCTTAAGTTCCATCATGGGACGCTAGTGGGACAGCATTAATTAGCTTCTCCCAACACTTTTTATCTCTTAACTTCTTGTTCATTCATACTCTTTTCCTCCAATATGATGGAAAAGGATCATATTTCTGCCGTCAATGCGGCATTAAAGGCGATGGTATTCAATTTGCTCGAGATTTTTTAGGATATACTTTTCGACAAGCTCTAGACCAAATGGGGAAGATTTCCAATTTTTCTTTTGATCGTAGCAATTGTAGCAGTGTAGCAACACCTCTCCAATCAAAACAAAAAAAGGATCTGCAAAGATGGGAGAAGAAGGCTTCGGAATTTGTTCAGGGTGCTTGCCAACGATTGACCATGAGTGATGAAGGATTAAAAGAATTACAACGTCGTGGTTTCAAGGATAGCACGATTGTTTATTGGAGGTTGGGATTCAATCCCACTGAAAGATTTGATCATCAGGCTCTTGTAGTGCCAAGCCTAACACCGAAGATTGCAGCTCTTTAAGGCAAGCTTCGACCATTCTTTATGCTTTGGATTGGGACTTAGCGGGTAGAAAAGCTTTTGACTATTGGAGCTCGTTTCCAAATCTTAAGCCTTGGCCATCAGCACAAGGAAAAAGTCCTGGAGATGATTTTTTAGCACGAATCAACCTCAGGGATTGGGTCGTCTGTGGATTAACCGACACATAGATTGAAAATGGGTCAGTTAGCCAATGTATTTCGATAAATGGGAGTGTCCAATAATGACGCATTGGGGCTGGTATTGGCGTGTAAAGAAACGCCATCAACGAAAAGCTCTCTGTAGCAGCTTTCTTTGCCTTGATTCATTTCAGTTGTTCAAGAGCCATGACTGCTTGGGCTTTGAAATAAGAGCGACTTCCTATGAATTAATCGCCAAGTACAGGATTGATAAACTAGAAGTTTCAACAAGCCGTGGTTTCTATGTCATTCCAGTTGAAAAGCAGCCCTGTTTCTTTGGAGGCCAGCGCTACTTTTTTCATTGTCCTAAGTGTAATAAACGAATGCGAAAGCTCTACAGCTATGAAGGGGTCTTTTTATGCCGACAATGTTTGCATCTTGGCTACTATACGCAAATAGTCTCTCCAGCTACTCGCTACAGCTTAATGCAAGACAAAATTAAAGCTCAGCTCGAACAATCAGGAGGTTCCACTGGCTGCAAGCCTAAATGGATGAGGAAGCACACCTTTGCTAAGCTGCAAAATCGTTATTGGAAATATGATGGACTGAGAGAAGAGACTTTCGAACAAGAATTTTTACATTATGCTAGGCTGAAAATTTTACAAAGCAAAAAATATTGAAAATTTACTTTCTATCCTTCTCCTCTAAGTTAATTTTTTTTCCGTTAGCACAGTCTATAAGAGCTTTTACTAATTTTTCTTGTACACTCGACATTTCTAATTCAGATAATTTTAGTAATTTTTTGTTTAATGGATATAATAAATCATATAGGTGTATTTTGATGCCATCAGAGAAAAAACCTCTATTTGAAAAGTAGTTAGCTGTAATTTCAATTATTTTTGATGTTATTGTTTCGCTTTGCCTTATTTTTAAATTGCGTGTAGAAGGATGGTGTATTAAATAGGAAGAGATAGTCTCTTTTTCAGAAGGAAAAAGAAGCATCCCTGATGGCATTGACATGGTTTACCTAAATTATTGATTGGTTAATGAAAACAACATATTGTCTCTTGATTGGCTTTAAATATGAAGAGATTTTATCCAATAGATTAAAGTATGAGAAGAAACCTTTTGTTCACCCACATTTTTCCAATCTAGCATAAAAGACAAATTAGGATATGGTTTATAACCAATTCCACATCGTATAGATAAGGGTATTCTTTATAAACAATGTTTGATATTCTTGCTAGATCATCAGTAAATGGAATGATTTCCACTCCTTCGAAAGTTTTTAACTTCACTTCACCTCCAAAAATCGAGAAAAGTATGAGAAATTGGAGAAAAAATATTTTCAATAAGGTTGATTTCATAAATTCCTCATAGCAAACTTGATCTCTATAAAAGTTGTCATTAACTGTTGCCTAACATGTTCCATATTTGGCATATTTCAGGGAATGCATTTTCAACTTTCCAATGTCAGGTGAAGGACGAATGACAAAGAGAATTTTTATGATTGCTGGACCAAACGGTGCAGGTAAAACAACTACAGCAATGTCGTTTATATCCAGTGAGATGATAGACGAGTTTCTTAATGCAGATGAGATTGCACGAGGGCTTGCTCCATTGCATCCAGAAAGCATGTCCTTAACAGCTAGTAAATTAATGTTAATAAGGCTTAAAGAACTTCTTAATGCAAATAAGAATTTTGCCTTTGAAACTACGGTGCAGGAACAAATTATATCAAACATCTTAAGGAAGCCCAAGCAAAAGACTATGAAGTTCATCTCATGTTTTTATGGCTTCCTAGTTCAGCTTTAGCTGTTAAAAGGGTTGCCAAAAGAGTCGAACAGGGTGGTCATCACATCCCAGAAGACACAATAAGAAGGCGCTATTATGCAGGAATAAAAAACCTTATCACTCATTATCTACCTCTCGTAGATAGGGCACTTATTTTAGATAATTCAGTGGCAGGATCAACAAAAATAATCGCCAAGAAACATACAAAAGATGACCTGAAAGTAGAAGAATTAATTATTTGGAAAGAAATACAAGAGGTGGCTCATGCCAAGTAAGCATAAACGAGACATTGAGGAACTTTTATTGGAAGCTCACCAAAAGGGTGTAGAACAGGCAATAGACCTTTCTATTCGTACAGGAGTGCCACTGGTTGTGGAGGAAAACGGCAAAATCAAAGAGATCAAGCCGCAATACAAATATGTTCGAGTTCCAATTCATCCCACAAAAGTCAAATCGAATTCACGTAAAGTTAAGTGAATTCAGGGACAATGGTGGGACAATGACAAAAAATTAAAAAAGGCAATTTTAAACAATGCTTATCAATCCATGAATGGAATTAACATACTGAATACGAGGCTGATAAGCGTTGACTTGTATTGCTGAAGGTTGGATACCCTCAGACTGTAAATCCCTCGACTTCGGTCTCGTTGGTTTGAGTCCAACCGCC
>JABDGJ010000030.1 GCA_013286075.1 Chlamydiota bacterium | reverse complement strand
AGGCCTTGAGCTGTTTGGATCGAATGGGGTGACGCATTTTTCTAAGCGCTTTGGCTTCAATTTGCCGAATCCGTTCTCGTGTGACATTAAATTCTAGTCCTACTTCTTCCAATGTTTTTGGCTTTCCATCCTGAAGTCCAAATCGTTGGCTGAGAACTTTTTTTTCTCGCTCACTCAAGGTATCTAAGACTTCACTCATTTTATCTTTAAGGATAGAGTATCCTGTTGCTTCCGCAGGGGAATCGGCTGCCGTATCTTCCAAGAAGTCACCAAATTTGCTTTCTCCTTTTCCATCGCCAACATCGGCTTGTAAAGAAATAGGATGTTGCGCAATTTTATAAATTTCTCGTACTTTTTCGGGTGTCATACCCAGTTCTTTCGCTAGTTCTTCTGGGGTTGGCTCTCTCCCAGTCTCCATCATCAATTTTTTAGCGCCCCGTAGTACTTTATTAATGGTTTCAATCATATGGACAGGGATGCGGATTGTTCGGGCTTGGTCGGCTATTGCTCGAGTGACTGCTTGTCGAATCCACCATGTCGCATAGGTAGAGAATTTGTAGCCCCGTCTATATTCAAACTTTTCTACAGCCTTCATCAAGCCCATATTCCCTTCCTGAATTAAATCCAGAAAAGAAAGGCCTCGATTTGTGTATTTCTTCGCGATTGAAATAACGAGACGAAGATTTGATTCAACCATTTCCCGTTTTGCTTCTTGGCTTTTGTCCATCCAGCGCTGAAGCATTTTGACATCTTTTTTGAAATCTTCTAGCGTTCGGCCTGCTGACGATTCTCGCTTTTTCAGTTTCCGATTGGCTGCAGCTAGTTTTTGGGCAGCAAATTTGTTTCGCTGTGCCCGGGGAATGAGTTCTTGGATTTCTTTTTCTAAGGCGATAAAACGATCATAAGATCGGAGAATGACTTCGACAAAGTCGTCGATGATGTTGTGTCGTAAATGAAGTCTTCTTAAATAAGCTTGTGTTCGAATTCGGCACTTTTCAATATCGTCAATAATTTTGGAACGTTCGCTTTTTTTAGCATCGAGATTGTCCAATTCGGCAAGAAGTTGCTCTAATATGGAATCTTCTTTTTTTAAGAGTTGTGCCAGCTTTGGCAAATGGGCCATGAATTCTTGTTTATTGAGAATTTCTTTTTCGGTAATGACTTTATCAAAACGCTCTTTGGAAGAAAGAAGATAATGAGCAATCGAAATGGATTCAGAAGAAGTGTATCGAAAGCGCATGATAATTCGCTCTACTTGAAATTGCGCTTTTTCGATTCGTTTTGAAATTTCTACTTCTTCTTCTCTAGTCAATAAAGGAACAGATCCCATTTCTTTGAGATACATGCGGACGGGGTCATCCGGAGTTCCTTCAGACCGTTTCGGTAGAGCTTCTAATTCTTTGGCTTCTTTTTTTTTTCTCTTTTTGACGATTGACTTCCGATTGATTGAGTACCTGAATATCCATCCCGCTCAGATAGATCAAAACCTGATCGATTTGATCGGGAGAATCGAAACTCATTGGGAGGATTTCGTTGATTTCTTCGTAGGTGATATAGCCATTTTCTTTCGATAGAGATACTAATTCATCGAGTTTGTCTTGGTATTGTTGAGAAAAGCTATTTTTTGGTTGTGTCTTATTCATGTTTTCTTATCCTAAAAGAGGAGCGCATGCATTTTGTGCTAAATTAAAACTTTTTGTCAAGAAAGGATGAACCTATCCGTCATATGGATCGATTCAAATCGATTTGCTAGCTGTACTTGAGTGAGAAATTTTTTTCAATCTATTTCTTATATAAATTCTATGTCTCTTGTTGCATTCGATTCCAATTCACAGTTGACAGAAGCCAAATGGGCAAAAAAACAAAGAAATTATTACTGTGTGGAATGCAAAGATGTGGTCAGGGTGCGTGGCGGTCCTTATCGACAATGTCATTTTTACCATGTACATCCAACCCATTGCCGCCAGAATCAAAAAGGGATAGTTCATTACCGTTTGCAATGGTATTTTCTCGATTCCTTGCCGACTGAAGATTGTAAAATTGAACACCCTTTTCCTTCTGTGGGTCGTATTGCAGATGTGGCATGGTTTTCAAAAAAAATCGTATTTGAAATCCAGTATTCTCCTATTTCTGCGGAAGAGGTGTTTTCTCGCAATCGAGACTATCGACAAGAGGGGTGGGAAATTGTGTGGATTCTTCACGATCGAAGGTATAATCAATTTCGCCTTACAGCAGCAGAAATGGCTCTCCGCTCTTCTTCCTATTACTACACAAATATGGATGAAAAAGGGAAAGGATGCATTTATGATCAATTTGATGTATGGAAAAGCGGATTTCGTTATGGAAAGATGTCTTCCTTACCTATCGATATAAATGAACCCTTTGTTATACCTGGACAAAGGTTTTCTCTTGCTTTTTTGCAAGAGAGAGCAAACAAGTGGAAAATGGCTTTTTCTGGGGATCTAAGTCACATCTATTTGAATCGGCAAAAAGAAATTTATCTTTTAGAAGCAGGAAGACTTGAAAGAAAATTTTTGAGTCAGGACAAGAAAAATCGATTTTTTCGTTGGAAACCCTGGGTAAGGAATCTATATCAGACTTTCTTTCGATCCATTTTAGAAAGAATCGCTCGTTAGAAATACCCTCTTAGGCAGGAAAAAGAATTCCTATCACATAGTTTCGAAATACCCCATTTTTGATGATTCCAAGTTGACAGTGGAGTACTATTTCTTGCCCATCCGCAGTTTTTGCCAATAATCTTGTCTCTGATTCAGAAGAATGGGTCAGTTCTTGCAACGCCTTTTTCCACTCTTTCATTCCTTCTGTGAGAATAGAAGAAAAGCCGATAACTACCTTATCTGCGCTCCATCCCAATATGTTTTTCGATTCTCCACTAGCAAATATCACTTTACCATCTTTCAATGAATATACAATGATTAGAGCTTTAGATTCAGTCCGTAAACTGTCAAATAAACGTCGTTGGTCTATGGCAAAATAGGAGGGAGACAGTTCTCGGTATCTTGCCGATTCATTTCCATAATAATGCGATCCATTCAATTTTTCGGCATAATCAATACATTTTTTTAATAACTGAGAACCTTCTGTTTGGGTCATCGTGATAGAATTTTGTGCACTAGGATATATACCTTCCGATTTTCCAAGGGGTGTTATGGTAGGGTGGGGGAGAGTGTTTTTTGGTGATTTATTTTCCTGCTCATCTTGGTGTAAGTACAATAAGGTTTTAATTTCATAGCCTAAATCGTGTATTTTTGTATCTAATTGATGAATTTGTTCTTGCCTTCTCTCTATTTCAAATGTTTGATCATCAATGATTTGTTGGCAAGAAACCAACTGAAGTTGTTTTTGTTTGAGTTGTTCTTCTGAGAAGAGTTGATAATCAGAAAAATCTTGTGTGATTTGTTGGATTTTACTCTCTAATTCTTCTTTTTCTCGTTTGTAATTTTCAAGGGCCGTTATAGCTTCTTCTCGTTTGCTATCTAGCAATTCCTTTCCCTCTTGAAATGTCGTTTCCAACATCTGGGGTCCCTCAGAGATTCGGGTCATTTCCGTATACTGTTGTGGGATGTATTGTTGTTCAAATTCTATACCAGGTGTTAATACGGTGACTTTTGTATCTTGTTTAGATTCTTGGAGAAAGGAAAAAGAAGAAGAGGTATTGCGGATCAATTGTTCCCAAGAGGTGAATAAAGAGATGAGAATAAGGGTGCAAACAGAGATGAGAAGCAAGCCTAATGATAAAACCATCCAACTTTTTTGTGCAGACATCAAATGAATGCTATAGGAAGAAAAAAATAGAAGGGGAAAAAAATAAAAAATGATGATAGCGATAAAAAGAGAGTGTCTGTTTTTCTTGTGTTTGTCCATTCAATTTGCTAATCTAATTTGTTAGAAATCTTCTTTATATTGACTTGTATGATTAAAAAAAACGGCAAAAGAGATCAGGTCATCGATGCCAAGAGCATACAGAGAGAGTACATAAAAGATATATTGCGTTACAGAGAATTGTTCTATTTCCTCGCCTGGCGCGATATTGTGGTGCGTTACAAACAAACTTTTCTTGGAGTGCTGTGGGCGATTATCCGTCCTTTATTGACCGTGGCTGTTTTTGTATTTGTTTTTGGGAAAGTAGCAAAGTTAGGCGTTATGACAACGACATACCCTCTCTTTGTTCTTTCAGGTCTTCTCCCCTGGATTTTATTTTCAAGTAGTCTGGCAGAAACAAGTAATAGTCTTATACTCAACGCTTCCATGATTTCAAAGATTTATTTTCCTAGAATTATTTTACCTATTAGCAATATTGTTGTTCATTTTATTGATTTTTTAATAGGTTTCTTTGTTTTAGTTTTTTTTCTTTTATTAAGTGGATCTGGATATCATATAACTATTCTTGCTTTTCCGGTTTTTATTTTGAGTATATTTTCCCTCTGTTTAGGCACAGGATTATGGCTATCAGCGATTTCAGTTCGTTACAGAGACTTTCGTTTTATTGTCCCTTTCTTAATTCAATTTGGAGTCTTTATCTCTCCTGTAGGGTACAGTAGTTTTTTATTACCCGAACCATTTCAATGGATTTTTTTTCTAAATCCACTTGCAGGAATTATTGAAGGTTTTAGGTGGTGTTGTTTTGGAATTGCTGATCCGAATTTATTTTTGGCCATTATTCTTTCGTTTGCGGGGAATGCTTTTCTATTGATCAGCGGGTTTTTCTTCTTTCGGAAAATGGAATCGATTTGCGCAGACATTATTTAAGAGGGTTTTTTGTAATTATAATAAGCCTTGCTTCTTTCTAAAACTCGCTTTATATCGAAAAATTGCTAGATTTTGCATGACAAGAACAATATCTACCACAGAGCCCACAGAGATCACAGAGAGAGAAATTTTGAGACCACTTCGGTATACTAGAAGTCTACAAACAAATGAAATATAACCCTTTGGAATTTCGAAAGAGGTCTATTTAGAGACTGTCTCCTAGGGGAAAAGAATTCGAATCAAGGTTTATTAGAATTACAAAAAACCCTCTAAGTTAACATAGTATCTAACATGCATGCCATAGAAGTAGAACAACTCTCCAAAATATATACGATTGCTCATGAAGCGCAAGTATCTATTTCCTTAAAAGAATCGATCACAAACGTATGTAAAAATTCTTTGCAAAAAATTTGGCCTCTGGGGAAAAAATCCATTTCTTCAAAATCACTGACAAAACGTTCTACCGAAAAGTTTTGGGCACTACAAGACATCAATATCTCCATCGAAGAAGGAGACAAAGTCGCATTGCTAGGAAGAAATGGGGCAGGGAAATCAACGTTTTTAAAGATTCTTTCAAGAATTACACCACCTACTACTGGAAAAATTAAGGTGCGAGGAAGGGTTTCTAGTCTATTAGAAGTAGGGGCAGGTTTTCATCCTGAACTCACAGGTAGGGAAAATATTTTCCTTAATGGGGCAATTATGGGGATGAAATACCAAGAGATTAAATCGAAGTTTGATGAAATTGTCGCTTTTTCTGATGTGGAACAATTTTTAGATATTCCAATCAAGAAATACTCCACAGGTATGTTTACGAGACTTGGATTTTCAATAGCAGTTCATTTGGACTCAGAAATCATGATTGTCGACGAAGTGCTTGCTGTTGGAGATGGACTGTTTCAAGAAAAATGTTTGAAGAAATTGCATGAGATAGGAAAGAAAGACCGAACTATTTTATTTGTAAGCCATAGCATTCCTTCTGTACTTGCCCTCTGCAATAAGGGGATCTACTTGGAACGAGGTCGATTACAAGCATTTGAACCTATTGAAGCTTGTATAAGCCGGTATACTCGAAATTGTCCTGTAGCTGGTCTTGCATGGGAGGGGAACGTAGGGGACGAGCATATTCGCATTACGCGCTGTTTTCTTCAACCTCCCGCTTCGAATCACGCATTTTTTTACCAAGAAGAAAACTCTCAGCTCATTGTCGATTTTGAAATTGTAGAGCCCGCTTCTGATTTACTATTGGGATTTAGCATATTGAACTCTCTCCAACAATCGATCGCTCGCTCTCGTTTGTGTGATCATCTCGTTTATCGATCTGTTGTGATGGGGAAAGGGCGCCATCAACTCAGTTTTGATCTCAATTTAGAGTATTTTCATCCAGGCGAATACCAAATCCGTTTAGAATGCTCTTTATTGAATAAAAAACAGATTCTTCAAGGGGAAATTTTGCTCGCATTTGCCGTGTATTCTCACGAAAAACCGATGCAATCAGAACAAGGGATTCATAAGGAAGGAATTAGCCTTGGAAACCGATGGAAATTGGTGGAGATCTGAAAAGCATAAATACTTCCGCAAGCAAATAAGAAAAAGCTCATTGTTTTGTATGCTAAATAGGCATCGAAAAAAATCATGTTTAGCGCAAAAGCAATGACCATGGCCTTTGTTTGTGAGTTGATCCGATACAAACTCCCAAAAAACTTCCAAAAGAAATAGATTCCCACAAATCCATATTCAATAAAAATCCGCAATAGTCCACCATCGAGAGCCGGACCGGCAAATCCCGGGCCAAGTCCTTGCAAATACGTAGCTGGATGAAGATAAAATGATTTTGTCACAAATAACCATTTGTGGAGTCGAATCCACCAACTCAAGTCATACTCTTTTGAAGCAAGGCCAATATCACTTTTGAGTTCAGTTGCGATATCAATTTTATCCCAAACCAATGAAAAAAGATCGAGATTTTTCCATGAAAAAAGGTCAGCACTTCTTTCATAAACTCCAATTGATGAAAAGATGGCATATCCCAAGCATAGGCAGATCACAGGAAAAACAAAAAATAATGGTAGATAAGAGGGAAGTGAATGCCATTGAATCGATTGTTTGAGTCGCCATAGAAAGGTGATCAGCAAGGCTAGCATAGAAATTCGATTGCCAGTGAATACAATGAGAACCCCAAATAAAAGAAACATCCAATAAAGATAAGAAGTGCGTAAGAAATAACGGCCGAAGGAGGAGGGGATTGTTGCAATAAAACGAGAAGAGAAGAATCTATTCTGGTATTGGGGTGAGTTCTTGGGTTCATAGACAAAATAACAAAAGAGCAAATTCAAAATAAGACCCATTTCTGAGGGAAATGAGGCGATCCCTTGCACCCGTTCAGAGACGTTTGAAGAGTATCCATCAAGAGAGGAAAGCCCCCCTACCCAGTTCATCTTTTGAAGGATGATGATGAATAAATTCCAAAAAAAGAAAGCTCGAATTACAGCCCCTTTAGGAAAAAAAAGGGTTGAAATAGCCCCCAAATAAAAGAATAAAAAGTATTCGAGTATTCGAAACACATAAAAAATTTTAGCGGGGGTGTAGAGAGTTCCAGATAGGGTAAAGTATTGGTTTGAGAAGAAAGAGAAAAGAGAAACTCCAGTAATGAATAGAATCCAACCTTCGCATTGTAAGAGAGGTTTTTTTAGAAAAAATATGTGCTAGAAGGAGGGAAATAGCGAAAAAAAAGAGAACGATGTCATCGATTCTCAAACCAGCTGTCTCTTGTGCATCGACATTGAGGAGATTCATTTTTGGTAAAAATAAGAGTGGAAGAGTAAAAAATAATACCAAGAAAGAAAGGCGTCGATCAAAAAAGCAGAGAATATTCATAATTACTAACGATATTTTTTCATAACTCACCAAAAAACACTCTCCCCCACCCTACCATAACACCCCTTGGAAAATCGGAAGGTATATATCCTAGTGCACAAAATTCTATCACGATGACCCAAACAGAAGGTTCTCAGTTATTAAAAAAATGTATTGATTATGCCGAAAAATTGAATGGATCGCATTATTATGGAAATGAATCGGCAAGATACCGAGAACTGTCTCCCTCCTATTTTGCCATAGACCAACGACGTTTATTTGACAGTTTACGGACTGAATCTAAAGCTCTAATCATTGTATATTCATTGAAAGATGGTAAAGTGATATTTGCTAGTGGAGAATCGAAAAACATATTGGGATGGAGCGCAGATAAGGTAGTTATCGGCTTTTCTTCTATTCTCACAGAAGGAATGAAAGAGTGGAAAAAGGCGTTGCAAGAACTGACCCATTCTTCTGAATCAGAGACAAGATTATTGGCAAAAACTGCGGATGGGCAAGAAATAGTACTCCACTGTCAACTTGGAATCATCAAAAATGGGGTATTTCGAAACTATGTGATAGGAATTCTTTTTCCTGCCTAAGAGGGTATTTCTAACGAGCGATTCTTTCTAAAATGGATCGAAAGAAAGTCTGATATAGATTCCTTACCCAGGGTTTCCAACGAAAAAATCGATTTTTCTTGTCCTGACTCAAAAATTTTCTTTCAAGTCTTCCTGCTTCTAAAAGATAAATTTCTTTTTGCCGATTCAAATAGATGTGACTTAGATCCCCAGAAAAAGCCATTTTCCACTTGTTTGCTCTCTCTTGCAAAAAAGCAAGAGAAAACCTTTGTCCAGGTATAACAAAGGGTTCATTTATATCGATAGGTAAGGAAGACATCTTTCCATAACGAAATCCGCTTTTCCATACATCAAATTGATCATAAATGCATCCTTTCCCTTTTTCATCCATATTTGTGTAGTAATAGGAAGAAGAGCGGAGAGCCATTTCTGCTGCTGTAAGGCGAAATTGATTATACCTTCGATCGTGAAGAATCCACACAATTTCCCACCCCTCTTGTCGATAGTCTCGATTGCGAGAAAACACCTCTTCCGCAGAAATAGGAGAATACTGGATTTCAAATACGATTTTTTTTGAAAACCATGCCACATCTGCAATACGACCCACAGAAGGAAAAGGGTGTTCAATTTTACAATCTTCAGTCGGCAAGGAATCGAGAAAATACCATTGCAAACGGTAATGAACTATCCCTTTTTGATTCTGGCGGCAATGGGTTGGATGTACATGGTAAAAATGACATTGTCGATAAGGACCGCCACGCACCCTGACCACATCTTTGCATTCCACACAGTAATAATTTCTTTGTTTTTTTGCCCATTTGGCTTCTGTCAACTGTGAATTGGAATCGAATGCAACAAGAGACATAGAATTTATATAAGAAATAGATTGAAAAAAATTTCTCACTCAAGTACAGCTAGCAAATCGATTTGAATCGATCCATATGACGGATAGGTTCATCCTTTCTTGACAAAAAGTTTTAATTTAGCACAAAATGCATGCGCTCCTCTTTTAGGATAAGAAAACATGAATAAGACACAACCAAAAAATAGCTTTTCTCAACAATACCAAGACAAACTCGATGAATTAGTATCTCTATCGAAAGAAAATGGCTATATCACCTACGAAGAAATCAACGAAATCCTCCCAATGAGTTTCGATTCTCCCGATCAAATCGATCAGGTTTTGATCTATCTGAGCGGGATGGATATTCAGGTACTCAATCAATCGGAAGTCAATCGTCAAAAAGAGAAAAAAAAAAGAAGCCAAAGAATTAGAAGCTCTACCGAAACGGTCTGAAGGAACTCCGGATGACCCCGTCCGCATGTATCTCAAAGAAATGGGATCTGTTCCTTTATTGACTAGAGAAGAAGAAGTAGAAATTTCAAAACGAATCGAAAAAGCGCAATTTCAAGTAGAGCGAATTATCATGCGCTTTCGATACACTTCTTCTGAATCCATTTCGATTGCTCATTATCTTCTTTCTTCCAAAGAGCGTTTTGATAAAGTCATTACCGAAAAAGAAATTCTCAATAAACAAGAATTCATGGCCCATTTGCCAAAGCTGGCACAACTCTTAAAAAAAGAAGATTCCATATTAGAGCAACTTCTTGCCGAATTGGACAATCTCGATGCTAAAAAAAGCGAACGTTCCAAAATTATTGACGATATTGAAAAGTGCCGAATTCGAACACAAGCTTATTTAAGAAGACTTCATTTACGACACAACATCATCGACGACTTTGTCGAAGTCATTCTCCGATCTTATGATCGTTTTATCGCCTTAGAAAAAGAAATCCAAGAACTCATTCCCCGGGCACAGCGAAACAAATTTGCTGCCCAAAAACTAGCTGCAGCCAATCGGAAACTGAAAAAGCGAGAATCGTCAGCAGGCCGAACGCTAGAAGATTTCAAAAAAGATGTCAAAATGCTTCAGCGCTGGATGGACAAAAGCCAAGAAGCAAAACGGGAAATGGTTGAATCAAATCTTCGTCTCGTTATTTCAATCGCGAAGAAATACACAAATCGAGGCCTTTCTTTTCTGGATTTAATTCAGGAAGGGAATATGGGCTTGATGAAGGCTGTAGAAAAGTTTGAATATAGACGGGGCTACAAATTCTCTACCTATGCGACATGGTGGATTCGACAAGCAGTCACTCGAGCAATAGCCGACCAAGCCCGAACAATCCGCATCCCTGTCCATATGATTGAAACCATTAATAAAGTACTACGGGGCGCTAAAAAATTGATGATGGAGACTGGGAGAGAGCCAACCCCAGAAGAACTAGCGAAAGAACTGGGTATGACACCCGAAAAAGTACGAGAAATTTATAAAATTGCGCAACATCCTATTTCTTTACAAGCCGATGTTGGCGATGGAAAAGGAGAAAGCAAATTTGGTGACTTCTTGGAAGATACGGCAGCCGATTCCCCTGCGGAAGCAACAGGATACTCTATCCTTAAAGATAAAATGAGTGAAGTCTTAGATACCTTGAGTGAGCGAGAAAAAAAAGTTCTCAGCCAACGATTTGGACTTCAGGATGGAAAGCCAAAAACATTGGAAGAAGTAGGACTAGAATTTAATGTCACACGAGAACGGATTCGGCAAATTGAAGCCAAAGCGCTTAGAAAAATGCGTCACCCCATTCGATCCAAACAGCTCAAGGCCT
>JABDGJ010000029.1 GCA_013286075.1 Chlamydiota bacterium | reverse complement strand
GACCAAACGCGCGTTTAATTTTCAATGGAACTTATCAAACTCGCCATTTGGAAAAACTCTGTGAATGGCAAAAAAATGGAATTTTCTCTTATCAAGGAAGAATGACTAATGAGCCTGAGAAATTCTTTACTGAAGGGAGATGCGGTATTCTCTTTCAAGGAGCTAACCGACTGGCAGGATTAAAAAAGATGACACAGGAGCCCATCGGGGTCGGTTTTATGCCCTATTGGCCCGATATTAATGGAAGTCCTTATAATTTAAACATTGGAGGATCTTCTTTTTGGTGTTTAGAGGGACATGATGAAGAAATTTACCGTGGAGTGGCTCAATTTTTTGCCTATTTGTCCTCTCCTGAAGTACAAGCCTATTGGCATCAACAGACGGGATATCTCCCCATTACTGAAGCTGCCTATTATTTGACCAAGAAAAAAGGCTTTTATCAAGATAACCTTGCTGCAGAAATTGCTGTTCTAGAAGTGATGAGACAAAAACCTACACCATATACAAAAGGAATTCGCCTTGGAAATTATCCAGTGATTCGTGAAAAAATCATTGATTATTTAGAGGCTGCATTTGATGGGAAAATCAGTGCGAAAGAAGCGTTGGATAGAGCTGTATTAGAAGGAAATAAATTATTAGAAGAGTTTGAAACTGGTACTAAAGGAAAGAATTAATTATTGCCGGTGATCTGTCTTTTCTGCGGTGAGTTCAAAAGATTCAACCGCATAATTTTTCTCAAGAAGATTGAGAAGATCAAGGGGTGGACCCGATCGATCAGATTTTCTCCAGTGAATTTCAAACTCCAAGTGTTTTGTCTCCAACCCATTTCTTTTTTTATGAAAGAACGCAAAATACCCTAATGGCTCAATGAGAGCATTAAGATCTAAAACAGATAAAGGATTATCTGTGATTATGGATACTTGTGCACGATGATCTCGCGGTATGAAGGTATCCAACCATTTCAGTATCCAGAGTGTTATAATAGAGAGAACTGTTGCAGTAAGTCCAAGGCTCAATTGGCCTCCACCAAAGCACAGCCCGATAACTGAAATAATCCAAAGCGTTGCAGCTGTAGTGACACCTGTAACGAGATCACCCCTTTTCAGAATGCTACCACCACCGATGAACCCGACTCCTGTTAAAATACCCAATGGTAGACGCATGAGATCCATTACAACAAATGAATCACTTGCTTTACCTTCCAAATCTAACAATAGATTCACTTGGATCATGGCAACGCATGCGGCAAGCCCAACAAGTATGGTAGTCCTAAAGCCGGCAGCTTGACCACGGGAGCCTCGATTTATACCTAACGCAATGCCAGCAAGAAGCGTCAATAAGAGTCTGATTCCAATGTCAAGCCAGGTTGGATGGAGGGGCATTATCATATTTTTTTAAAAAATGAGATATGGCTGCTTTTAACAAAAATACTGGGTTAATGCTATGAAAATTTAACCCGTGATTGCCACTTAATCCATGGCCAGCGGATGGCAGGCGGGTAGGTAGGCATTCATGGAGGTGTATGAGGCAGTCACAAGCGACGAGCCGGTGTTAAGGAAGATAATCATTAGATTGTTGAAATCCAAGTTGTATGGTATATTATTGAGCCGATATTCTTGTCGTGCCGGGGGCTGGCAATGCAACAACATTAAGCAGCTGCCCTGAAGTTTTAGAGTGGTTGCGTTCGATTCATGCAACAACAGCTTGGACAACCTCAGTTTGTACTGGAAGCCTGATTTTAGGAGCAGCCGGGATTTTGACCGGCTTGTGTGCAACGACTCATTGGGCTGCACTTGACCGGCTTGAAATCTTGCATGCCAAACCTACCAAAGCAAGAGTAGTTGAAGACGGAAAAGTGATTACAGCAGCCGGTGTTTCCGCAGGGATTGACATGGCTCTGATCCTCTCTTCCAAAATTGCAGGGGAGCAGTTCGCGAAAGCTATTCAGCTAGGCATAGAGTACGACCCGAATCCTCCATTTGATGCAGGATCTCCCGAGAAAGCGGATCCCGCTATCCGCGAAGCGCTGCGCACTCGCATCGCGGCGAGATTCGAGGCCATAAAGGAAAAAGGATAATGGCTTGTTGCAGGGGAGGAGGCGTGATGTTTGTCCAAAAGGATTTTGAAATCGAAGAAAATAGATGGTTGGCTTAATGTATGTTCTGACAGGTGGATCATCAGTAGGCAAGACCTCTATCATCAAAGAGCTCGAGAAACAGGGTGAGTCTGTGATTTACGAAGCTGCGACCGATTGGTTTGCCAGTAGATTGGAGAGGGGAGTTGAGAAATTTTGGGAAGAGGAGGATCTGGGTTATCATATTTTAAAGCTGCAATTAGCTCGGGAAGAGCCCTTTCTTGCGAAGAGTGGCCGTGTATTTATTGACCGCGGTATTTTCGACGCTCACGCCTATGCAATGCATTACAATCTTGCCGGTACGCAAACTCTGTTGTTAATTAATGAAGCCCTTGAAGGAATCGATTTAAATAAGCGTTATGCAGCCATTTTCTATATTTTGCCTTATAAGGATGATTTTATCCCGATAACCACACAAATTCGTAGAGAGAGTGTCCAAGAGGTAAGAGAGCAGCAGGCTGCCCTCTACGCTATTTACAGTAGACACAAATACTTTATTCCTGTTCCAGGAATGATGACACCTAAAGAGAGAGCTGACTTCATTTTAAACCACCTCTCTCTCATCTCCTGAATCTAATCAGCACGCTTGAGTTGATTTTTCAGTTACGTTGCCTCTACTGAACTAATTTGAATCTCGGCAGTGATTGTCCATTTATCACAATATTTTCTAGAAACATCTCTAGTGGACGCACCCAAATATAGTCCTCTCCATAAAGGACTTGATAGACAACCAACTCTTGCAGAGTCTCGCTATGACGGGCTATCCCAATAATCTTGTAAGGTGTCAGATTTAATCTGACACCCATTTGTTTAGTCATTCAGGTTAATAAGAAAGGCCTACGCCTAAAGAGACACCATCTAAGTACAAATCACCATGACCACAAAATTGATTCTGGTTAAAGTATTGGTGGTGCTCCAAACCCAGTTGAAATACTAATGGTATACAGCAAACACATGATCTGTACTGAATACCCACTCCTGCATCCAGGACAAACTGGATTGCTTGTGAATGCATATTTAAATTACTGATATTTACGACAGTCGTCATCGCCTCAGTTGAATTTGACCTGTTATGAAATCTTCCATATAAGATTCCAACATCAATATCGCCATAGAAACTAAATCCGCATCCAATGCCCCAGTCTCCCTCAATTCCAAATAAAGGACCGATGCCCCAAAAATCTTCTTTAGCGATTCCTGTTGATAGTGTAGAAACCCCATCTGTAATGCTGATGAACTTAGTATTCAGTCTTTGATCAATATTTGCCCATCTGAGACCAGCAAAAGGGGTTAAGGCAAAGCAGGGTGATAAACAATATTCGTAGCTATAGAGAACATCAACAACATTGAAATCAATTTTCCAACGATGTTCATTTTCGCTGCTACCCCGTCCTGTACAAGAATTGAGGTGAGTCCAATAAACTCCGATATCACTGGGAGAACAGGGAAACCCATATCCTGCACCAATGCGAAATCCACAATTCCAATCAAAACGAGGATCTTTGCCTGTTCCATTCAGAGTGGAATATGTCACTCCGCCAACTGTAGTATCAGTAGTTGTTGTGCTATCGCACACACTGGAGAGACCTCCTTCCGAAGCTCTTAAAAAAAGCACCTCTGCGTCTAAGAAGTACCTTCCGCAATCACAGCTGCAGTACACAGGATCACAAGGCTCCTGATAGCCAGCTTGTGATGTCGCATATCCATCATTACCTTGGATAGCCCCTGTTATTGTCATCGCAAGCGTTGCGATACCTATTTTTATCTTTCTGATGTATGTCATATAAATATTTTTTTATAAGGGTTTAATTTAATAATAGAATCGCTAAGGATGCATTCACATTTGTTTGAGTTCCACCTGCAAGAGTTTGAAGACCAACAGCGGCTGCAGAACTATGGTTAACCAGCGTAAGAGTATCTCCTGCGGATAGAGTGAGGATAACTTGGCCATTATCTTGCTGAGTTCCAGCACCAGAGCCATAGATTGCATCCGTCACTGGAGCTCCATTTACGAATAAAGCGAATTGGCAAGGTTCCACATTCGTGACAGAAAAAGTCACAAGATAATCGCCGGCTGTAGTAACAGTAACGCCTGGATTTCCAGGTGCATGCGTAATTCCAGCTGTTATTACCCCATTCGAATCGAAATCAACCGGAGCTTCTATCGCCACCGTTTGAGCACTTACGTTATAAATATAGGCATATTGTCCAAGCCCTACGGTACCGGCGGCTCCAGTTGCTCCCGTTGCACCTGTACTACCAGTCGCTCCAGTCGCACCGGTAGGGCCGGTAGGACCTCCAGATGGGCCTGTGGGGCCTGTTGCTCCAGTAGCACCAGTTGCTCCAGTAGCACCAACACGTCTGCAACCATTATTATTGCAAAGCTCCCATTCAGAAATGCCTTCACTAATAACAGCGCCCTCTTGGTTTTTCGAATGAAAACCATCATTATTTTTTGGAGCAGCAACCAATGGCGTGACGTATGCTAAAAAAAATAGGAAAACTACACGTTTGATCATAAATAACCTAAATAAACTTTATACCGATTTCTGCAAAAAACTTATAAAGATTTTATAAAAATATGTCAAAAAAAAATTTTTTCCTTAAAATCTTCCGTTATCATTTTGAAAATGTTTCTTGTTTTGATACTCTAGAAAGAAATTTTTGTACCCCATGCATTTAAGGTGCTTTTCAATGAAAAAAATTCTTCTTATTTTCTCCCTTCTGCTAGTCTTTTGCTGTTTATCTGCTGAAGAAAAGAAAAAAATATGCCTGAATATGATCGTTAAAAATGAAACCAGGGTCATCAAACGGTGTCTGGATTCTGTACGACCCCTCATTGATTACTGGGTCATTGTGGATACCGGCTCGGATGATGGCACGCAGGAGATTGTTAAGCAGTGTATGAAAGATATTCCCGGAGAGCTTCACGAAAGACCATGGATAAACTTTGGGCACAATCGTAATGAAGCTCTTCAACTTGCAAAAGGAAAAGCAGACTATCTTCTATTTATTGATGCTGATGAAGTCCTGGCTTATGACGAAGACTTTAAATTCCCATCTCTGGAAAAAGATTTTTACCACATCATGGCGCATTTTGGAGGTACATCTTATGCACGTGTTCAATTAGTTAAAGATATTTTAAACTGGCAGTGGATGGGTGTCTTGCATGAATATATTGATTCTTCTGAAGCTCATACACATGAACTACTGAAAGGTGTGATCAATGTTGTTCATACAGATGGAATGCGTTCTCAAGATCCAGACAAATATGCCAAAGACGTCAAAGTTTTAGAAGCGGGGCATTTGGAGGAGCCAAATAACTCCCGATATGTCTTTTATTTAGCTCAGAGTTACAAAGATGCCGGAGACTATGAAAATAGTTTAAAATACTATCAGAAGCGCATTGAAATGGGGGGATGGGATGAAGAAATTTTTTGGTCAATGGTGCAAATAGGGTTATTAGAACAAGCTCTTCAACAACCCCCCGAAACGTTTTTAGACACATTTGCAAAAGCGTATCACCATCGACCAACAAGAATAGAGCCCCTCTATTACTTAGCTAGTTATTATCGTAAAAACAAGAACTATCCTTTGGGATATTTAATGGCTAGTATTGCAGTGAAACTACCCATGACAAAAGATATGCTTTTTGTTCAAAAATGGATGTATGATTACGGTGCCTTACTTGAGCTTTCTGTTTGCTCTTATTGGATTGGAAAATATGATGAGTGTGCTCAAATATGCCATCAACTGCTGGCATCTCCAGACTTGCCACAATATGTTCGAAGTTGTGTGGAAAAAAACTTGGGTGCATCAAATTCAAAATTGATCGAAATTTACATGAATAGTGCCTTAAGGATCATAAAAAAATAGATTTTATATGGCTGATGTTCTCGACCTTTCGCGAGCCACTATTTATAATTATCTAAAGGATAACAGATGAAAATTCCTGATTTTAAATTAGAAGAATTCTGGAAAAAATATGAATTCACAGCACCCTATTTGTTTTGCTGCTCCGATGCTTAAACTTGGACCTTAAGAGAGCTGCTCGATATAGCCGATGAAGATTCAAAAAAACTATGGAATTCACTTGCGCTAAGCTATACGGAATCTCCAGGCCATCCGATACTCCGCAAGGAAATATAGTCGATTAAATTTGAAATGATACATTTTGACCTGCGTGAAAGCCTCGCGATTGAAAGATCGTAACCGACCCAATATTAGAAATATGGGGTCGGTTACGATCTTTCAAGCCCGAGAGCTTTGACGCGGTGAAAACGTATCATTTCAAACTTAATCGACTATACGTGGGAAAAAGCATCAAAACTAACAAAAATTCTTTAAAAAATTATTTGAAGGTTAAGTTGAAAATGATTATGGAGAATTCCTGATAGAAACAAAAATTTGGAGACAAATGTTTAAATTATTCAGAAAAATCCATCTTTCAGCTGTATTTGCGCTATTAACATTCAGCACAATGACTTCTTTAGAGGCCGATGAATGCTGCTCTCCTAGATGTAACAGACTTTACATTGGTGCCTTCGGTGGGCAGCTATTCTCAAACTCACCTGAAATGCGACAAACAGGAACGGCGTTTTTCCTCGAAGGAGCAGGAGGTCCTTTAGCTGTAGATGCTCGTGGAGATGGAAATAAACCTTCCCCTGGATTTGGCGGTGTACAACTTGGATATGCATGGACGAAATCTCCATTCTGCTTTGGATGTTCAGATTGGACTCTGACCCCAGGAATCGAGGCAGAAGCATTCTTTTTTAGCCAAACAAGAAGGGGGGATTTGATAAACATCGCCCAAAGTCGATTAGATGAACACGATTTTCACGATTCTTTCAAATTGCATGCAGGAGTTTACGTTGGTAATGCGATATTTACTCTTAATAGTTGCTGTTTAGGTAGATTTGCTCCCTATGTAGGGGTTGGCATTGGTGCGGCACACCTATCTGCTCGAAAAGCCGACTCTTTACAAGTAAGCCCACCTGAGGCTGGAGTTAACCATTTCAATTCCAAGCGTAATGATTCGGATTGGACCTTCGCGGTTCAAGCAAAGGCGGGAATCCAATATTGCTTTTGTGAATACCTCCGCTTTTTTGCTGAATATCGCTTTTTATCCTTAGATCCCAGCAGATATACTTTTGGATCGACCGTATACCCTGCTCACGCTGCAACTTCTCCCTGGGATGTAGACCTGGGCCACACCATGTTTAACGGATTTGCCTTAGGAATTCAGTTCGACTTATAACAGAATGGATTCAGACCTGCTGAAAAACGCAGGTCTTATCATTCTACAGCGCTTGGCCATGGATTATAGTCGATTAAGTTTGAAATGATACATTTTGACCTGCGTGAAAGCGTATCATTTCAAACTTAATCGACTATAACTTCTATTTTTTTAACTTTTCTTGACCTTTACCATTTCCTTTTGCGTTGACGAGAACAGGCAGAATTTATGGCGGAAAGAGTCCTAGATCTAAAACGCATTTTCAAGAAAAACTGAAATTAAAAAATATTTTTGATTTGCTAATATCTTTATTATAAACAACTTAAAATTCTATTATGCTCGAAACTGACAAATGTCGATTTTGAGCATAATAGATTGACATGAACATCATGCTCATTTAATATAGATGATATGAAACCATTTGTCGGAAGAGATAATGAGTTACGGAGGCTGGAAGACCTATCAAAGTCAGGTCGAGCCTGTATTGTTGTCATTAAAGGGCGTCGTCGAATAGGGAAAAGTCGTCTTGCCGAAGAATTCGGAAAAGATAAGGTTTTTTTGCCTTTTAGTGGGCTGGCTCCAGTTAAAGGGGTAACAGCGCAGAATCAGCGCGATGCCTTCGCTCACGAACTTGCGACTTTGTTTAATCTTCCCCCTTTTACAATCACCGATTGGAGTGATGCTTTTGCGCATCTATCAAGACACCTCACAGCTAAACCTACTGTCATTCTCTTTGATGAGATTTCGTGGATGGGTTCAAAAGATCCGGTATTTATCTCTAAGTTAAAAGTTTGGTGGGACCTTGTCCTGCAAAACCATCCATCTATCGTCCTTATTTTATGCGGCTCTATCTCAACTTGGATCGATAAAAATATCATCAATAGCACAGCTTTTTTTGGTCGGGTTTCTCTCTATCTGGAACTTACAGAACTATCGATTCCACAATGCAGGGAATTACTGAATCTTCAAGGCTTCAAAGGGTCAGATCTCGAGTTTTTTAAGATTTTGAGTGTGACTGGAGGAGTGCCTTGGTATCTTGAACAGATTCAGACTCATCAAAGCGCTGATGAAAATATTAAACGCCTCTGTTTTGAAAAAAACGGCCTTTTGGTGCATGAATTTGACCGGATTTTTAATGATCTTTTCAGCTCTAGAGGAGAGATCTATAAAAAGATCATTACAATATTAAGTCAGGGTATGAAAGACCGAACTACTCTGCAAAAGACAATGGCTTATTCGCCGAGCGGCACACTGAGCCATCATCTTAAAGCTCTTGAAATCTGTGGATTTATCAGCAAACATCCAGACTGGTCTTTAAAGACAGGTAAGCCAGGAAAACTGACCCTGTATAGGCTTTCCGACAATTATCTTCGCTTCTACATCCATTATATTGAACCCAATCTTACGAAAATTGAACAAGGGTCGTTTTTAGAAGTCCCGCTTTCTAGTTTGCCTGGATGGGAACCCATGCTCGGCTTCCAACTCGAAAATCTTCTGCTGAAAAATAGATCTCTTCTTTACCAGGCACTTGGAATTCACGCTCAGGATATTGTTATAGATAATCCCTATTTTCAAAAAGCCTCAGGTCGCAAAAAAGGGTGCCAAATTGATTATCTGATTCAAATGCATTCTAACACCCTTTTTGTCTGTGAAGTCAAAATGCGCCGTCGTGAATTGGGGCTTGAAGTGATCGATGCAATGAAAACCAAAATAGCTTCTCTTAGCTTCCCAAAAGGCTTTGGGATTTCGCCTGTTCTGCTTCATTTAGGCCCAGTCTCCGACGCTCTATTAAGCAGTCGCTATTTTTACCGTATCATCGATATTGCTGATTTGTGAGCAATATAGTCGATTAAAACTGAACTGATACATTCGCGCTGGCCCAAATGTATCAGTTCAAATTTAAACCCAAGTTGCGACCTATCGTCGATTCATGTCGATTTAAGGCAGCCATATGCAAAATTTCTGACGAAGAGCAACTTTTTAAAGTTGGTCTAGGAGGAAATTGAAGCAGATGGCTAGCATTAAATTGACAGGAACGACGATAGGTCGCAACTTGGGTTTTAATCGCCTATAGATCGATCTATAGGCGTGAAGAGCTTCTTTTGCTGCCTTTTCATGATTGGTCATCGGGGCTGGATATTTTTTGCATCCAGCACGGTACTTTTCCTCATGCCACGCATGAATAGCTTTGGGAGGAAAATCGCGAAGTTCAGGAACCCATTTTTTAATATAGATACATTCAGGATCGAATTTTTTCTGCTGGTTCCAAGGATTGAAAATGCGAAAATAAGGCTGGGCATCGCTTCCAGTGCTAGCTACCCACTGCCAATTCCCGTTATTCACAGCAGGGTCGTAATCGATCAGAGTTTGAGCAAAGTATTTTTCACCCCATCTCCAATCGATGTGTAAGTCTTTGATGAGAAATGAGGCTGCAATCATTCGAACGCGATTGTGCATAAAACCTGTTTCATTCATCTCTCTCATTCCTGCATCAACTATTGGAAAACCGGTAGAGCCTTCATACCATCGTTGATAAGCTTTTTTGTTATAAGACCATTTGAGCTTATCAAATTTGGAATGGAAAGCACCCTTAAAGACGTGAGGAAAGAAAAATGCAATCGATGTAAAAAAGTCTCTCCAGTAGAGCGCGCGGATCAGCTCGTGGTGCGGACTTAAATTGCGGCAGATTGCCGCATAAACTTCGCGAGGGGAGCAGACGGTGAATTTCAGATAAGGGGAGAGATGTGTAGAGTATTCTTCTGCTAGAAAATCTCTCAGGCTTCCATATTTACCAAAAGAACCCAATTTTTTGAGAATTTTGAGCGCCTCTGACCTTCCTCCGATCAACTCATTCTCTACACTTGGCTTGGGAAAGGACGACTTATCTTCCGCAAAGGGGATCGATCCATGGAAGTAATTGGTCCCTTTGGTTTGTACAGGAGGCAAGACTTTCTGTTTTGAAGCATTGCGAAAATAGGGTGTGAAAATAGTGTAAGGTTTCCCATCTTTTTTCAGGGTCTCTTCGGGTGGATGAAGAAGCGCATCATCGAAAGAATAAAATGGAATCTTGCCTGTTTTGCAGACTTTTTCGAGCTTTTTGTCTCTTTGTAGGCTATAGGGAGTATAGTCACGATTTACGATCAAAGCCTCGATATTGAGTTCGCTCATACATTTGCTCACAACTTCTTCGGGTTTTCCCTTAAAAAAGAAGAGTTTACCCCCTTTTTTCTTCAGCTGTGTTTCAAGATCTTTGAGAGATTCAATCATAAATTTCAGGCAATGATCGCTTCTAAAAGGATTTCTATCGATTTGTTCTGGCGTAAAAATGAAGGCAGGAATGACAACTTCCGAAGACTTCAACGCAAAAATAAGCCCTGTATTATCCTCAAGTCGCAAATCGCGCCTGAATAAAAAGAGGGATTTTCGAAACTTTTTCTCCATTTTTATCCTTTCGCGATGTGCTTTGCCAATTGGCTGAAAATAAGCGCATGAAATGGGTAAAGGCTATACCAATAAAATCTACCCCAGACTCCATTGGGACGGAATGATGCCGTTTGTTTCAGAGTCCCTCCTTTTTCATGAGGGATGATCTCAAATTCAAGCCACGCTTCACCTGGTAATTTCATTTCAGCATAGAGAAGCAAGCGTCGATTTTTTTCATCCGCTAACAAAACGCGCCAGAAATCGAGAGCATCTCCTACTTTCAGTCGCGTTGGATGAGTTCTGCCTCGTCGCAGCCCAATTCCTCCTACCAATTTATCCAGAAAACCCCTGAATTTCCAAGCCCAATTCAT
>JABDGJ010000028.1 GCA_013286075.1 Chlamydiota bacterium | reverse complement strand
TCTCTTAGAAAATCTTCGCTAGGCAAAAGTCTTGCGAGAAAAGAGGGCGATCATTATAACTGTTCCTCCGATGGAAAGATGGCTGAGTGGCCGAAAGCACGTCCCTGCTAAGGACGCATACCCCTAAAGGGTATCGAGGGTTCAAATCCCTCTCTTTCCGTCCTCTTTTCTTCTTTCGTTTTTTTTGTCGCAATTCCATATCGAAAGCAGCTTAGGCTTAGGATATAAACCCCTCCTGCAATCAATGCAATAGTAGCCCCTGTTGGCCAATCGGCGTAATAAGCCACAATATTTCCGCTTAAGCAAAATAACGCGCTCAAAAAGACGGCTAAGATCATCATGTTTGATAATCTAGTTGTAAGCAAATTAGCAATGGCTGCTGGAATAGTGAGCATTGTCATGACTAATACAATTCCAACAACCTGGACGAGAAGCACAATGGAAATGGCAATCAATAACAGCAACAATATATAGAATTGATTGACAGGAACGCCTTGTAGACGAGCCTGTTCTTCATCAAAACAAAGAGTCAGTAGCCTTTTGTGGAGAAAAAGAACTAAAAGAACTACAGAGAGATCGAGAGCAGTTAAGATGTATAAATCGGTCTTCGAAACCCAAAGAATATTTCCGATCAAAAAATTGGTCAATTCAACGTTAAATCCAGGAGTTTGGGAAATAAATACAATCCCAATTGCCATCCCAATCGACCAAATGCATGCAATAGCAGAATCTTCCCTTTCTCGGTGATGAAGATGAATCCATCCGATGAGTAAAGCAGAGGCTGCGGCAGCAATAAGAGCTCCTAAAAGAGGAGAAACCCATGTAATGCCTTGCGTCCTTTCTAACCAGATGCAAACACCAATTCCACTGAGGACCGAATGGGAGATGCTCCCTCCAATGAATGCGATTCTTTTTACCACAATATACGACCCAACAATTCCGCTCACAACAGAAGCAGCAAGACCTGCCAAAACAGCAGCAAGTAAAAGTGGATTGATCTCAAGAGCTTCAAAAAAGGTGATCATGATGCAGGTGGTATAGGTTGTAACAAGGGTTTATGATATAAGCCAATTCCTAAATGTTCGCACACTTGTCCCGGATCCAATGAAACGACTTTTTCTTGGACACAAAGAACTCGATCGACTTCTTCAATGGCTACATGTAAATCGTGTGTCACCATCAGAATAGTCACTTTCCCCTTCAATTGCCTTAAAGTCGAGAAAATCTGCCCTTCCGCTTCTCGATCAATACTCGCTGTAGGCTCATCCAATAACAACAAAAGAGGTTCGGCAACTAGGGCTCTAGCAATAAGGACTCGCTGCGCCTGTCCACCAGAAAGAGCTCCGAACGGACAATTAGATAAATGAGCCAAATCCATTTTTTCTAAAATTTCTTTCGCTTTTTTTTTCTGTGCGGAAGAAAATTTTCCATACCAAGGAAGTTGAGAAAGAAGACCCATTAAAACTACCTCTTCCACAGAAATCGGAAATTGTTTGTCGAACCCAATGGATTGCGGAACATAAGCAATGGGAAGACCGCTCAGAGGGGTTCCTTCTGAAATTTTCCCAAAAACTCGAATCACTCCTTGAGGTTGTAAAAAGCCGAGCAATAATTTGAGAAGAGTGGTTTTCCCTCGCCCATTAGGCCCAATAATTCCTACGCATTCCCCTGCGTGAATATGAAAAGAAACATTCTGAAGAACAGGTGTTTGTGGGTAAGAAAAATTCACATTCTCAAAAGAAACCACAATGGGTGGAGAATCATTATTGACTGGCAAAGGCATGGGCAATCTCCAACATCGTCCTAAAATATTCCTCAGAATAAGGATCAAGAGTAACCAAAGAAGCTCCTAATTGATCAGCAATTAATTGAGCTGCCTTATTGCTATATTGCATTTGCACAAAAATAGAACGAATTCCTAAAGGACGAAGAGTCATCAGGAGACGAGTGACTTGGGCCGGAGTCGGATCTTTTCCTTCTACTTCAATCGAATATTGTTGTAATTGATAGTCTCTACAAAAATAGCCGTAGGCGGGGTGAGAAACGACAACGATTCTTTTTTTCAGAGGAGCTAGAAGATGTTGAATTTGTTGGTCTAATTCGTCTAATTCTTTTTGAAAAGAAAGCAAATTGGTTTGGTAGATATCTTTATGTTCTGGATACGTTTTACTGAGTGCATCTGCAATTGTCTTCGCTTGGACCTTTGCCTCCCGAAGACTAAGCCAAAAATGCAAATCGATACAACCTGGACAACAGGAACAAGAATTTGTTGAAATTACATTCAAAGAAGAGCGAAGATCGACAATTTGCAGAGAAGGACGATGATAAGTAAGAGCTTGCATTGCCCTATTTTCAAACGGTTCTCCAATCCGAAACCAAATATCCCCTTTTCCAGCCCGCATCATTTGTTTTGGCGTTGGTTCGTAGGTGTGAGAACTTGCTCCGGAAGGAACCATCAAATACACTTGCACTGTTTTTCCTCCAATTTTTTCGACAAAAAATTTGTGAGGAGCCACACTTACAAGAACGATAGGAACTGATTCTGTTTGAAGTTCCGACGCAAATCCGTAGCACCAAATAAAAACAATATACAGAAAGAAAGTGATTTTTTTTTTACTAAAAAATAACATGTACAGATTATGCCATTGACAAAAGGTTTTTTGCAAGTATAATTAGGCCGTGTTCCCTAGGCTACCAACGGAATGAATATATGACCGAAAAACAAAGATTTAAAATACATTATCGAGGGTCTGTATTCTGGCTCATTTTCTGGATCCTCATTTTTTTCCCCATTGCTCTTGTTTTGCTACTTACATCATGTTCCTTCGAAATCAACAATAAAACCTATACTCTTTCTTATGCAGGCTCCCGATTTTGGCTTTGCTTCTGGGTTCTTTTCTTTTTCCCCATCGCTTTTTTACTTCTTTTCATCAACGGTTTATCTTTAACAATAGAAAAACCGACTGATTTTTCTAACTGACCCGAGTTTTGGATGACTACAACAGAACGCTTTAATTTTGATCTCTACGAAAAAATCCAGCAAAAAATCGATGAACTTCTACAACTTGTCGAATCTGACAAGACGACACAAGAAGGCGATCTGATTGCTCAAATGATTTATACGAGCCTAAAACTTTTACAAGATGACATTGATCGCGGTCAATTAAAGTTAATGGTTCGCTCCTTTAAAGAAATGAGATACGCCTACCACGTTTTTAAAAAACACCGCTTTGAGAAATGCGTGAGTATATTTGGTTCTGCAAGAACGCCAACAGATGCTCCCGATTATGTAGCTGCAAAAGAATTTAGCTCAATCATGGCTTCCCATGGTTGGACCTGCATGACAGGTGCCGCTGAAGGGATCATGAAAGCCGGGCTGGAAGGAGCTCCTAAGGAGTCAAGCTTTGGTCTCTCTATACGTCTTCCCTTTGAAAATACATCGCACTCTCTTCTCATAGGTGACCCTAAACTCATCAGCTTCCGGTATTTTTTTACGAGAAAATTGATGTTTTTGAGTCATTCTCATGCAATTGTTGCTTTTCCAGGGGGAGTAGGAACACAAGATGAACTTTTCGAAGCATTAACGCTCATGCAGACAGGAAGGTCGAATATCGTTCCCATTGTTCTTCTAGAAGGTGTGGGAGGGAACTATTGGAATGCCTGGGAACATTACATTAAAATGAGCTTATTAGCGAATGGGTTTATTTCAGAAGAAGATCTCCATTTGTATTATCGGGCACCCAATGTGGAAAGCGGAGCCAAACATATTGAACAATTTTATCGAAGATATCATTCTTATCGATATGTGAAAGAATTCTTAGTGATTCGATTAATTAAAAAACTCACTCAGGAACAACTCGCTATTCTGAACCAAAATTTCAAGCTTCTCGCAAAAGAAGGAGAAATTGTCGAAACACTTCCCTTTGAAGAAGAAACGGATCACCTGACTCTTCCAAGAATCGCCTTTCTCCATACCCATAAAAATTTTGGCCTTTTGCGTGCCATGATTGACCAAATTAACTGTTTTGAATAACTCACCTTACGCAAAAAGGGCAAAACGAAGGAACAAGAGATTTTGAAAAATCAATTAATTCAAAAAGCGCAGCAATATTTTAGTAATATTGCGAGCATTTTTGAAGTTAATTGAGATTCAAAAGATCTGTCCCTTCGTCTGTCCCTTTTGCGTAAGGTGAGTGAATAACCCCCCCCCCAAGACACCGCTGTTCTTGATAAAAAACGATCGATTGTCCTGGAGTCACTGCACGTTGTGGTTCTGGAAATAAAACGTGGGCTCGACCATTTACAACGGATTGAATGATACAAGGGCAATCTTCTTGCCGATACCGGATTTTAGATTGGCAAGAATAAGGAAAAACAAGCGGAGGGTCATTTACCCAAGAGAGCTCTTCTGCAACTAGTTCCCGGCAATATAAAGAGGGATGATTTGCCCCTTGCACCACCCGAACTACTCCTCTTTCCATGTCCTTTCCAACAACAAACCATGGCTCCCCTGGACCTCCAATGCCAAGCCCTTTTCTTTGTCCGATTGTGTAAAAAGCAGTGCCTACGTGCTGTCCTACCACTTTCCCATCCAATGTCTCGAAATTTCCTGGTTGCATCCCAATATATTGACTTAAAAATGTCCGAAAATTCCGTTCTCCGATAAAGCAAAGTCCTGTGCTATCTTTTTTTCCAAAATTGAGAAGTCCATTCTCTTTTGCTATTGCTCGAACCTCCTTTTTTTTCATTCCACCAATGGGAAAAAGAACCTTTTTCAAAGTATCGCTTTGTATGGCATGCAAAAAATAAGATTGGTCTTTTTGTCCGTCTTTTCCTTTAAATAAGGCAGGCTTGTCCTCAAAAACAATATTTTGGCAGTAGTGCCCTGTTGCTAGATAATCGGCCCCTAATTCGAGAGCTTTTTTGAAAAAAACATTAAATTTTATTTCTCGATTACAAAGAACATCGGGATTTGGGGTTAACCCTTTTTTAAAATCTTCGATAAATTGTGAAAAAACTTGGGTTTTATATTCTTCGACAAACTGAACCGTGTAACAGGGAATGCTGAGTTGATTGCAAACTTGTTGGGCGTCTTCATAATCTTGCTGAGAACGACAAATTCCGAGTTCATCTTTTTCTTCCCAATTTTTCATAAACAAACCAATGACTTCATATCCTTGTTGTTTAAGCAATAAGGCTGAAACAGAAGAATCCACTCCTCCCGACATTCCCACTACGACTGTTTTTTTAGAAGACATATTACACCTAAAAAATTGACCTATGCATATCCCATAGGTCTTGGCTGCAAAACAAAACATTTTAATAGAAAACAAAATTAAATGAAAAACAAAGAAATCTTGTGTATTTATTGTTCAAAACAGGGAAAAACCTGTTCATTCCTTGTCCGGAAAGATAGAGTTTTTCGATAACTCCATGCTTATATACAGAATATGCTCATGTTATGAACAAGTTTTTACCGGAGATCTTCCCACCCCTATAGACGGTGGTATTTTTGAACATTTCCACAACACCAGAAGAAGAAGAATTTTGTTATATATCTATTATTCTTCTTGTAAGAAAGCTGTGGAAAACCTATTTTTGTTGTTCAAAACGCGATAAAGGCGCTCATGTCCTTTCCCCTTTCTTATTTTTTCGACCTCTCTCGTTTTTCTCATCAAACTCTTTTTCAAGGAACTACTTACCCTTGGGAAGCTCTTCTTCTATTGGAAAAATATTTATCTTCTCAGGTATTAGGACGGCAGCAAGGAACCATTTCTCCCTCCGCTTATTTGACTCACCCCGAACTCATTACTATAGGACAAGGCTCCATTGTAGAACCCGGGGCCTACATTTCCGGACCCTGTATCATTGGCAATCATTGTGTGATTCGACATGGAGCTTATATACGAGGAAATGTCTTAACTGGGGATGGCTGTATCATTGGACATGATTCTGAAGTCAAAAACGCCATTTTTTTAGACAATGTGCATGCCGCACATTTCGCTTATGTGGGGGATTCTATTCTTGGCAATTCGGTCAATTTAGGCGCAGGAACAAAATGCGCCAATCTCAAACTCGACCGAAAAACAATAAAGTGTTTTTTTGAAAGCAAAAAAATTGATACAGGAATGACCAAGCTAGGGGCCATAATAGGAGATCGAACGCAGCTGGGCTGCAATGTAGTGACGAATCCTGGCTCTTTGCTTGGCCAAGACGTTTTTTCTCACCCTTGCCTCAATCTTGAAGGGTTTATCCCCTCTAACTCCTTGGTTCGGGCTCCCGCAAAACCTATTATTCAAAAAAAGACCTCTTGAGTTTTTTAATAATTTATTAATAATTTCTTGTTTTTATAATAATAAAAAAAGATTACAATTAGTATTAAAGTAATTTATTAAGGAAAAAATATGGATCCCAATAGACCTATAAACTCCATGCACGCCTTAGACTATAACCTTCCTCTAAAAGAGGTAGAAAACCTGAACAAACAGATAAAAAAGTCGAACGAAGAATTGGAGCTCGAACATGTTGCTATTCAACCACAAGCATCTTCTAGAATAACCAGGGTTTGGGAAAAAATAAAGCTAGGAATTGGAGACCTCACAGGGGGAATAAAGCGTTTAGGAAAATGGGTGTTTAGTCCTTTTTATCGATTGGCAGAAAAAATTTATCAAGTCGCTATGAAAGTATCTGCAACCGTTGAAACAACAAATTCTCCTGAAATTTATGAATTTACAGCTAAACCGGGTTACATACTACGGGCTACGGAATACCTTATTTTTGAGTTTCCAGAGAATAGGAATATGGAAGATTCGGAAAAAGTGTCCTATATTTTTAAACAAATTGATGAAATTGGATTTACAACCTTAGAAGAGACTTTGCGACATCTTCGTCCTACTGGTAGTTTTACAGAAAAGGTAACATTTTATTTGTGTTTATCTGAATTCGACTATAATCCTGTAACTAAGACTTCAAGCCCAGACCCAACAAAACGGAGTAACAATGTTCCTCTAATAAGTTCTTATATAAAAGAACTTTTATATTCAGCGTTAGGGACATTGTTAGCGACATTAAAGGAAAATTCACAGGAGGCTATCGAAGCGGGTAAAAAAATCGACAACATCGTTAAATGGATTAATACGGAAATTACTAACAACAATGAAATAGATTTTGGTGTTCTTCAAGACCAAATAAAGGATGTTTTTCTTTTTATAGGAATAAAAAGGTTATAATTAGTACTAAAATAATTTATTAAGGAAAAAATATGGAGCCCTCCTATACAGACACTGTGAATAGAATTTCTCAAATAGGGGTAGAAAACCCCAACAAAAAATTCGAGATCGAACAAATTGCTATTCAACCACAAGGATCTTCCAGAATAACAAAGCTTTGGGAAAAAATAAAGCTAGGATTTGGAGACCTAACAAGGGGAGTAAAGCGCTTAGGAAAATGGGTGTTTCGTCCTCTTTATCGATTGGGGAAAAAAATTTCTCAACTCTCTATGCAAGTGTCTACAACCGTTGAAAAAAGAAATTCTTTTGGAAGTTTTGAAATTTATTTATTTACAAATAAACATGGTGAGAACACCGTACTAGGGGCTAAGGCATTCATTCTTTTTTCCTTTCCAGGGAATATCGATATGGAAAATTCGAGAGATGCTTCCTCTAGTGTTTTTGAAAAAATTAATGAAATTGGATTTACAACCTTAGAAGAGACTTTGCGACATCTTCGTCCTAATGGTACCCTTGAAGAGGATTTAGCATTTTATTTGTATTTATCTGAATTCGACTATGATCGTGCAAGTAAAACTTCAAGCTCAGAGGCAACAAACCGGACTAAGAATATTCCTCTAATGCGTGATTATATAAAAAGACGTTTATATTCCGAGTTAGACAAATTGAACGAAAATTCAGTGGTTGAGAAAATCAACGAAATGGTTGAAGATATTTGTAGGCAAATTACTGACGATAATGAAATAAATTTTCCTCCTCTTGAAAAACGACTAAAGGATCTTTTGCAGACCTCCTCCAAAGATTAAGAGTTTTGTGAAGAGCAATACAACCTGACAACTTTTCTTTCTTACATTATATTGCAAGGCTCGATATGATGGCTGGTCTTTTAAGAGACTAGCCATATGCCAACTATTTCCGTTGTTCAGACCCTAGAGCCATACAAGCAGCTCATTGATAAAAAAATCCAAAACTATATTGACCAACTAGGACCTAAAAATCGGGTGCGGGATGCGTGTGAATATGCGCTATTAAACGACGGAAAGCGATTTCGCCCGGCTCTTGTCATGATGATTGCAAAAGGATTAGGTCACGAAGTAGATGTGTCGCAGGCAGCACTTGCCATTGAATTTTTTCATACAGCTTCCTTGATTGCTGACGACCTTCCTTGTATGGATGATGATAGCGAGCGTCGAAATCAACCGACTGTTCATCGAGTTTTTGGGGAATCGACTGCCTTGTTAGCTACCTATGCACTGATCTCTTCGGGATATGCATGTTTAGCTAATAATGCTTCTCAGATCAAACACCATTGCTCCTTATCTTTTGCCAAAGAAGCAGATCTCTTATGCCGATTAGCAATTGAGAATATTTCATTCAATACAGGATTATTTGGAGCCGCTAGTGGACAATTGTTAGATCTCGCCCCTCCCAACCTCACACTGCCCATGCTGAAGGAAATTATCCACAAAAAGACTGTGACTCTTTTTGAAATTTCATTTGTATTGGGATGGCTATTTGGTGGAGGGAACCAAGATCTCTTGCCTATGGTCAAAAAAAGCGCATCTCATTTTGGAATGGCTTTTCAATTTGCCGATGATATTGATGATATGGAACAAGATCTTATCCATAATCATTCGCTAAATATAGCCAATGTATGCGGTAAAGAAAATGCGTTCCTTTTTTTTGAAGAAGAAATCAGATTTTTTAAAGAAACTCTCGTTTGTCTTGCTCTTCAAGAAAGCGAATTAGCGAATTTATTGCCTTTTGTCGTTCCAGCCTGAGTTAGTTTAACGGAGAAGCGGCGATTCGATTTCCGCCTCTTCGTTTGAAAATCTCTTATTTCTTTCGTGTTTTTAGGTTAGGGCTTCTTCTAAAGCAGGTTCTTCTTTTGGAGAAGGAGGCTTTGATTGTCCTTTGGGTTGATTTTTCGATTCTTGGACAATGAGTTTTTCAATTTCTTCTAATAGGGCTGAGTTTTGCTTCAATTCTTCTCGGACAGCTTCTCTTCCTTGCCCTAGTCGTTGCCCTTTATAGCTAAACCAAGCTCCCTTTTTATCAATGATATTCAACTCTGTTGCCATGTCAATAGCAGTTCCTGTGCGGGAAATTCCTTCATTAAAGAGAATATCAAACTCTGCCACTTGGAAAGGGGGAGCTAATTTATTTTTACTCACTTTTACTTTGACCCTATTTCCAATTTCTCCGGTATTATCGGGTCCCTTGATCCCTTCTTTTCTACGAATTTCTAAACGCATCGAAGAATAGAATTTTAAGGCCCGTCCTCCTGTCGTCGTTTCTGGATTTCCGTATACGATCCCAATTTTATCTCGAACTTGGTTGATAAAGATTGCACAGGTATTGCTTTTTGCTAATGCGGAAGTGAGCTTTCGAAGAGCTTGAGACATTAGACGGGCTTGTAAACCCATGAATTGATCTCCGATTTCTCCTTCTAATTCAGATCTAGGAACAAGAGCCGCGACAGAATCAATAACAATGACATCGACTGCATTGGATCTGGCTAAACTTTCTACAATATTGAGAGCCTCTTCGCCACAATCTGGTTGGGAAATAAGGAGTTCATCTAAATTGACTCCAATTTTTGCTGCATAATGAGGGTCGAGAGCATGTTCTGCATCAATGTAAGCTGCAATTCCCCCATTTTTTTGTGCATTGGCAACAATGTGCGAAGCTAGGGTAGACTTTCCTGAAGATTCGGGACCATAAATTTCGACAACTCGACCTCTTGGCACTCCTCCGATTCCTAATGCAATATCAAGCGCTAAAGATCCTGTTTTGATCACATCCATTTCATGCTCTTGCGAAAACTTGCCAAAAGACATGATCGATCCATCGCCGAATTGTTTTTTAATTTGCGCTACTGCAAGCCCCAATGCTTTTTTCCGTTCGGGATCTGGAGTTATCTTTGATTGTTGTTGTGACATACGAGTATTTTCTCCGAATAAAATTTTCTAATTATGCTAACACATTGGCTTATTTCATCAAAAAAGATAAATTTCATCCATCGGAATATCGAGGGGTCCATATGGAAATTCTTCAAGAGATTGTTCTTTAAAACCAATTCCCCATATTTTTTGGATGCGGCAGGTTGATAGAAATTGATCGTACAACCCTTTTCCATACCCAAGCCGATGTTTGGTATGAAGATCAAAACCTAGTCCTGGAATAAGTCCAATTCCGATTTGATTGGCATCAATGGGCATGCAATCAGAAGTAGGTTCATAGAATCCCCAAGAGTTCTTTTTCAATTGTTCTTTCTTGTTGACGAGGTGTAATGCAAGATGATTCCCTTCTCTCTTTGGAAGAACTAATCGATTTTCACTCATTAATTTGTGATTAAGATCCCACAAATTAATTTCAGACCCAATGCTGGCAAAAGAAAGAATCTGCTCTACCGCTCCTATTTTCTGATAGAGCTCCTGACAGGCAGCAAAAGAAGCTGTCTCTCTTTGTTGTATGGGAATGGAAAGACGGATTTTTTTTAAATAAATCCGCAAACTCTTTTTATTGTTCTGGTCGACCATTTTGATAATCGAGTTTGTGAACGAAATGGCCATCTGCATCAAAAATAGTAACCGTTCCTTTACCATCTATTATTTGGCTTACAGGAGTTTTTTCTTCTTTTTTAAAATAATCGCCTCGAACCAGTTTGTCATTTTCGTATTCTTCCATAAGCATTAAATTTCCATCTCGATACCATGCAGTAAGAACTCCAGTTTTCTTGTTGTTTGCCATCTCTTTTTGGCTTTCCAAGATTCCTGTATTGTACCAAGTTTTGACTACGCCTTGGATTTTCCCTTCATACCAGTAAAAGGAAATCTTCGGTTGAGGAGAATCAGAAGCTGGGAAAAACCGATCATAATATTCGATTTCTTCTCCGTGTTTTATTCCGTTTTTGACATGATATACTCGTTTTAAAGAACCCTCAGGAGTAAATACCTCTACTTTCCCTTCTAAAACCCCATTTTTAAATTCTTGGAGCTCTTGGATCCGATCTTTTCCAAAGAGGGCTCGTATGCCGTTTCCATTTTTTACTTCTGCAATAAGGGTTTCTTCTTTATCAAAGTATGTTCCGTTTTGTAATTTTCCTCGGTAATATTCTTCTTCGCTGGCGACTTGACTACCTTCCCAATACCGAAGGCTGGAACCATCTTTACACCCTGAAGAGTAGGTTGTTTGTTGAAGAAGAGTCCCTCCCGGTCTATATATTTCTAAGACACCTTCGAGTTCATTTTTTGTGTAAGGGAGTCTTTTCCAGATTTGGCCATCGGG
>JABDGJ010000027.1 GCA_013286075.1 Chlamydiota bacterium | reverse complement strand
TTTCTTCGATTTGTATTTGCTTCTAGGTGTTCTAAGATTTCTTTCGATCGTTGGATGACGGCGGGGGGAAGTCCGGCAAGACGGGCGACGTGAATGCCGTAGCTTTTATCTGTCCCCCCTTTCACGATTTTTCGCAAAAAAGTGATTTGGTCTTCTGCTTCATGAATGGCTACTTGGTAATTTACAGCTCCTGGAATTTTTTCTTCCAATTTTGTCAGTTCCCAATAGTGAGTAGCAAATAATGTCTTTGCTTTGCGGTGTTCTGTTGTGAGTAAGTATTCTGCAACTGACCAAGCAATGGAAATTCCGTCGTATGTACTTGTTCCACGTCCTATCTCGTCAAGAATGACAAGAGATCTTGGGGTGACATTGTGTAAGATGTTGGCAGTTTCGGTCATTTCTACCATAAAAGTGGAGTGTCCTCTCGACAAATCATCGCTTGCACCAATGCGAGTAAAGACTTTATCAACGATTCCCAATTCGACTGTATCGGCCGGAACATAACTTCCCATGTGAGCCATAATGACAATGAGGGCTACTTGTCTCAAATAAGTAGATTTTCCAGCCATGTTTGGCCCTGTAATCAGGAGAAGTTGTTGGTGATCATCTATCTGGGTGTCATTTGGAATGAATTTTTCTTGTTTACAAGTTTGTTCTATGATTGGGTGCCTTCCTCCTATAATAGAGATGGCATTTTTTTGATTGAATTGAGGACAGCAGTACTGGTTTTGCTTTGCCACTTCTGCCAGAGAACTCAAGCAATCGAGTTGTGCAATGGTTTGTGCTACAGTAATCACTTGATTGGCATATTTGGCGATCTGGAAGCGAAGTTCGTGGAAAATTTCATTCTCTATGGCTTGGATTCGCTCTTCGGCTGTGAGAATCTTGTGTTCGTACTCTTTTAAAACAGGAGAAATATACCGCTCTGCATTGACTAAGGTTTGCCTTCGAATAAAAGTATCGGGCATTTTCATTGTTTGACCACGAGTCACTTCGATGTAATAGCCAAACATATTCGTGAACCCTACTTTTAGGGTCTTAATTCCGGTTTCTTCCCGAAGTTGTGCTTGGTAGCGGCTCATCCAAGTTTTGCTATTTTGACTCATTTGCCGTAATTCATCGAGTTCTTCGCGATACCCTTCGCGGATAACTTTTCCCTCTCCTATCCGAAGAGGAGGTTCATCGACTAGAGCTTGTGCAATAAGCCCTGTCATTTCAGGAAGAGAATCCAATTTTTGGCACTCTTTTTGCATCCAATGGGAAGGTAAATGGCGTAAGAGTTCTTGTAATGAAGCAATAGGAGAAAAAGAATAGCGAAGAGCGACAAGGTCGCGAGGAGTTGCATATCCAGAGGATATTTTCATCATCAATCGTTCAATATCTTTCACCACACCTAATTTTTCCCGAAATTGCCGCAAGAGATCGTCGCGGTGTAGGAAAGAGGCAATGGCTTCTTGTCGTTGTAAAATGTGTTCGATCGAGAGTAGTGGTTGTTTTATCCAATGGTGCATCAGACGGCCCCCCATTGAGGTAACTGTTTCGTCTATTATGTGCAATAGAGTGTGATTTTTCGTCTTGTCCTGCAAAGACACTGTCAATTCTAAATTTCTTTGCGTAATCCGATCTAGAGTCATATAAAGAGAAGTAGAATAAGGACGAATTTCCTGGATTTGATGAATCGGCAAACAGAGTACAGTATGAATATAGCGCAAGAGGGCGCCGGCTGCTTGTATCACGCTCATTCCAGAAAGACCAAATCCTTCTAAATGTTTGACTTGAAAATGTTCTGTTAAAAAATGGGTGCAACTGTGGTATTCAAAATGCCAATCGGCTTCTGTATTCACAATACAAGAATAGGTTTGCCGAATTTCTTCAAAAAAACTACCTCTTTTTTTCTTGAAATCTTCAGAAACAAGAAATTCAGATGGTTGGAGACGATAAATTTCATTGAATAATTCTTTTTCTTCCGTACATTCGGTGACCCAAAATTCACTTGTTGATAGATCTACAAAGGCGAGGCCCCAGTTTTTTCCGATGTACGCAATCGATGCAAAATAATTGTTCGACTTTTCGGGTAAAAAACTCGAATCAATGATTGTCCCGGGAGTGACGATCCGGACAATGTCTCTTTTTACAATTCCTTTTGCTTTTTTTGGGTCTTCGATTTGTTCTGCAACGGCAACTCGATATCCCTTGGCGACCAGCTTGTCGATATAACCGTCGCTTGTATGAAAAGGAATACCGCTCATTGGAATTCCTTGTCTTTGTGTCAGTGTGAGACCCAGTTCTTGGGACAAGAGAGCTGCATCTTCATAGAAGGCTTCGTAAAAATCTCCCATTCGGAATAAGAGAACAGCATCGCCCCCTTTTTTCTTGCATGCATGCCACTGCACCATCATAGGCGTAGTTGTTTTTTCCTCTTGAGATGAATGAAGTCCGGCGGTCATGTCAAGCTTATGTTATTTGTTTGAAACGGCGCCGCTTTTTTGATCTTTGTAGCGTCACTTTCTGTACAGAGATTTGTGGCGACACTTCCTGTACAATTGATTCGTGAATTTTTGAAAAATTCATACCAATGTTATTGGAAATCTGTGTAATTTTGTTCATATAATCATACAAAGAAATGGGGACCTGTTTTGATTGTCGGGTTAAACCATACATCGGTTTTTTCCAATCGAATCCTAAATTTAACAGTGCTTGGAAATTTGCTACATCGTTAATTTTAAACACTTGGATAGTTATGGTAAGATGATCTTCTTCCCTTCCATACAATATTCTCTCAATTTGATTCTGACCTGAAAGTGGATTGTATTCCATGATTATATTGATAAGCGAACAAGGCAAAAGATCAAAAAGAGCATAATAAGTGATTCGATCGATAGCGGGATAGTATTTTTCTTTTTCTAAATATACTAAAACCTTATTTAGTGTGTTGTTAGATGCTTTAGTTAATGCATTGGAATTCGGCTCAGAGAGTGATGTTCCAAATAGAGAAGCACCATTGCGTAATAAATCTAACGCCTCGTTGCCTGTTTGCGAATCATTGCTTGAATCTTGACAGGCTGCGACTAGATCTTCATGGTTTTGTTCAAAAATAGCTTGGGATTGGGCAGACAATCCAATTGGCAACATTATTTTTCCTTTAAACACTTAGAGGGTGTCAATACTCTCTTTAGAGGTTATTAGGAATTGACGACACACCTTAGTATAAGAGAAAAAAGATAAGTTTCAAGTTGATTAAATGCTCTTTTGGTGTTAAAAGACTTTTTTATCATTTCAGAGAATGGTATTTATTTTTGGATGCCTATATCCCTGTTTATATCTATTTTGGTTTAGTTTTGCTCATTACGCTATTTACCCTTGCCTTATCTGGATTATTTCGCTCCAAAAAAAAAGATCTTTCTGTGCAGCAGATGCCATATGAATCAGGCATTCAAACGACGACCAATCTCTTTACAGAAAGATTTACTTTGCACCACTACTTGGTGGCTCTTCTTTTTCTTGTCTTTGATATTGAAGTGATTTTTCTCTATCCATGGGCAGTCGTTGCCAAGCAATTAGGAATCTTTGGATTTTGTGAGATCGTTTTTTTTATTCTGATTTTGTTTACGGGTTTTGCCTATGTATGGAAGAAAGGAGGATTAGACTGGCAATGAATGATACATTCCACACTCCACATACAAAAACCCCTTTTTTAGTCGGCCCCTTAGAAAAGATGATCAATTGGGCTCGAAAAAATTCGTTATGGCCAGCGCAGTTTGGTCTTGCTTGTTGTGCGATAGAAATGATGTCAACGGCAGCAAGTGTCCCCGATATGTCCCGATTTGGAATGGAGGTGTTTCGCGCTTCACCAAGACAAGGAGATGTGTTGATTGTTGCAGGAAGAGTAAGTCAAAAAATGGCTCCAGTTCTCGTGACTGTTTATGAACAAATGCTTTTTCCCAAATGGGTAGTGGCGATGGGAGATTGTGCTTCTTGTGGTGGAGTCTACAACAATTATGCGATTGTGCAGGGAGTTGATAAATTAATTCCTGTAGATATCTATGTTGCTGGTTGTCCTCCGACACCTTGGGCTCTTTTAGATGGATTGCTTCTTCTCCAAAAAAAAATCGCGCATGAAAGACCTTTGGAGAAAAATTCATGAAAACAAAAGCCGAAATAGACTTTGAAAAAGAATGGATAAAGAGTGCGTTACTTGAGAAAATAGATTTCCTTGGAGAAACCACTCTTCATGTAAAAAAAGAAGATTTAGTCAGAGTGTTGACACATTGTAAAGAAGAGGTTGAACCATCTTATGATGTATTAATGGATTTGACAGCGGTTCACTATCTCATGCCAAAAGATCTCATTACAATTGTCTATTTATTGCATAACACGACTAGTCTTGAAAGGCTTCGCATTACTGCCTGTTTTGACCCAACAGAATTCGTTCCTTCTGTTGTGGATTTATGGGAAGGGGCTGCCTGGTACGAAAGAGAAGTGTACGATTTTTTTGGCGTCCGGTTTGTAAATCATCCTGATCTAAAACGGATCCTCATGCCTGATGACTGGATAGGACATCCATTGCGGAAAGACTATCCATTGACGGAAGAGTCTGTCGAGTTCAAACACAATGTAACTCCAAAGATTCCTTCTGAAATTATTCGGGTCAAATGGGATCAAAAATACCACTGAGTTCTATGTCTAAAGTAAGCAAAGATCTTACACTTGAAAAAATGGGCGATGCGATGGAACTGAATTTCGGTCCGCAACATCCCTCTACGCATGGTGTTCTTCGGATTTGCCTTCGACTTGATGGTGAAATTGTCATTGGTGCAGAGGCTGTCATTGGTTATTTGCACACAGGGGTAGAAAAAGAATGTGAAACGAGAACTTATCACCAAGTTTTTACTTTAGTAGACCGACTCGACTATCTTGCAGGCCCGGCAGAAGAACACGCGTTTGCTTCTGCTGTAGAAAGGCTCATGAATACAGAGGTTCCTCGAAGAGCTCAAGTCATTCGAATTATCCTTCTTGAACTTGCGAGGATTGGAAGCCATTTGATTTGGCTTGGAACAAGTGCCTTAGAACTCAATATGTCGTCTGTGTACATGTATTGTTTTGCAGAAAGAGAGAAAATCCTCAATTTATTCGAGCAATACTCCGGGGCCCGCATGTTTCCCTCTTGTTGGAGAATTGGGGGATTATCTCACGATCTCAATCCAGGTTTTGAACAAAATCTCCGCTTATTTTTAGAAGGTTTTCCCTCTTTTTGGAAAGATATTGATCGATTGTTGACAGATAACTATGTTTGGTGTGAACGGTTGCAGGGAGTAGCTGTTCTAACTCTAGAATTATGTAAACAATTTATGTGTACAGGACCCCTTATGCGGAGTGTAGGGGTGCCCTATGACATTCGAAAAAACTATCCTTATAGCGGCTATGAAGAGTACCAATTTGCTATTCCCACAGAGAAAGAAGGGGATGCCTATGCTCGTTATCTGATACGGATGAGAGAAATGAAGGAATCGGTAACTATTATACAGCAGGCACTTGTCAAGCTCAAACCAGGTCCGGTTCTGACAGATGATAGAAAAGTAGCTCTCCCTCCTCGCAGGGAATTAGCGCGAAGTATGGAGGCAGTCATTCATCAATTTAAATTAATTTCAGAAGGAATTCATCCTCCTAAAGGAGAAGTTTACCAATGTGTAGAGTCTCCTAGAGGAGAATTGGGAATGTATCTAGTAAGCGATGGAAGTCCTATCCCTTATCGCCTTAGAGTTCGTTCTCCTTCTTTTTCGCATATTCAAGTCTTGCAAAAGGTGTTGATTGGATTGACTGTTTCAGATGTTGTCGTTGCTATTGCGAGTATGGACCCAATTTTAGGAGATGTGGATCGATAATGCTTACAGAACAGACAAAACAAGCGATAAAAAATTTGCAAAAACGATATCCAACGAAACGTTCTGCTCTCATTCCTTCGCTTCACCTTGCACAGGCACAAATTGGATATCTTCCTATAGAAGCACAAGAAGAAGTGGCTCTTCTTTTTGAAATCAATGTCAATGAGGTGCATGCTGTTGTTTCTTTTTATGACATGTTTTTTGAAAAGCCTGGTGGAAAACATGTGATTCACGTATGCAAGAATGTTCCTTGTATGCTTCGTGGGGCCGATTCTATTCTAGAAAAAATGTGTTTACAACTTAAAATCCAGCCGGGAGATACGACAGAAGATGGGGAAATTACGGTCATTGCGAGTGAATGCTTAGCTGCATGTGATCGTGCACCTATGATGCTCCTTGACGAAGAGGTTATTGGCCCTGTCGATGAGAAGGATCTTCCTTCTATTCTTTCCCGCCTACAACTTAAAAAGGGGCATCCTTCTCCTGTTTCGCTTGAGGTCTCCGATGAATGAAATGAAAATACTGAGTGCTCATACCGATAATCCCAAACAAATCGAGATTGAGGAATATGAAAAAAATGGGGGGTATCAGGCGATTCGAAAAGCAATTCCTCATATAGCTCCTTCCCATCTTATAGAAATGGTCACGAATTCTTGGTTACGTGGTCGAGGGGGTGCTGGATTCCAAACAGGAAAAAAATGGAGTTTTATTCCTCAAGATTCCAGCATGCAAAAATATCTTGTTTGTAACGCGGATGAAAGTGAACCAGGAACATTTAAAGATCGTTTTTTGATTGAACGAGATCCTCATCAAATTATCGAAGGAATTATTCTCGCTAGTTACGCAATAGGGGCACAGCTCGCATTTATTTATTGTAGGGGAGAATTTTTTCAAGGAATAGATCGATTGCGAAGTGCTGTACGAGAGGCAAAATCACGAGGCTATTTAGGAAAAAAAGTCCTCGATTCTTCTTACTCTCTTGAGATTATTGTCCATCCAGGGGCTGGAGCCTACATAGCTGGAGATGAGACAGCGCAACTCAATTCTTTAGAAGGATTCCGAGCCACTCCCCGATTAAAACCTCCATTTCCCGCGATCATAGGATTATATGGCAAACCCACAGTCGTAAATAATGTAGAAACGCTGTGCAATGTTGTCCATATTGTCGATAGAGGAGTGGAATGGTACCAGAACATTGGAAAACCAAAAAATACAGGAACGAAAATTTTCCAAATCAGTGGACAAATCGTGCGACCCGGATGTTATGAATTTCCTTTGGGAATTCGTCTAACAGAGGTATTAAATGCTGCAGGGGGAATGTTTCCAGGACGAAAATTTAAAGCTTGTTATCCAGGGGGTTCTTCTTGTCATTTATTGACCGAGAAAGAATTGGATGTTTCTATGGATTTTGAATCTTTATCCGCAGTAGGATCGGCACTTGGAACTGCTTCGATCATTGTCATGGATGATGAAAGCGATATGGTGAATATTACTCATCGGTTGATGGAGTTTTATCAGAATGAATCCTGTGGTAAATGTACTCCTTGCAGAGAGGGAACTAGGTGGGTTGTTCAAATTCTTTTCCGCATTCTGCAAGGGAAAGGAACTTTCACTGATTTATCTCTTATTACTTCGATTTGCACAAGTATCGAAGCGAATTCTTTTTGTGGATTAGGAGTAGGAGCAGCTCCTCCTATAGTGAGTGCTGTGGAAAAATTTCAAGATGAATTTTTGGCTTATATTCGGAAAAATCCCGAAGCCATGCACCCTCCTCCTATGCCTGTTTCCTATCCTTATCTAGAACCCGAACTCATCGAAATTGGGAAAAAATCATGACAAATGAAACCGTTCATTTGATGATCAATGATTCTGAAGTAGAAGTTGTGAAAGGGACGACCGTATACCATGCAGCAAAAAAATTGGGGATCGACATTCCCATTTTTTGCTACCTCGACCGTCTCCCTCCTTTCGGTGCTTGCCGTATGTGTTTAGTAGAAGTAGAAAAAATGACAAAGCCCCAAGCTGCCTGCACATTGGAGGCAACTCATGGGATGGTAGTCAAAACGGAATCACCGCTTGCCCTCAACGGAAGAAAAGAGATGATTGAGTTTCTTCTCATTAATCATCCTCTTGACTGCCCTATTTGTGATAGAGGGGGAGAATGTCCTTTGCAAGATAATACCATGAAATGGGGTCCTGGAAAAAGTCGGTTTTATGAAGAAAAAAGACAATTCAAAAAATCAATTTCTTTGAGTCCTCTTCTCTTATTGGATCGAGAGAGGTGCATTACCTGCGCTAGGTGCACCCGTTTTGCGGATGAACTAGCGGGCGATCAGGCTCTCACATTTATTGATAGAGGGTATGCAACAGAAGTTGGAACAGCAGATGGAAAAATTGCCAAGTCAAAATTTATTGGAAATACCATTATGATTTGCCCTGTGGGGGCGCTGACAAGTCAAGTCTACCGTTTTCGAGCAAGACCTTGGGACAATACATCGACAGAAACTACATGTACGCTATGTCCTGTAGGGTGTAGTATGATTCTCGATTCGCGCGATGGAGAAATTGTCCGGACGCGTGCGAAAGAAAACAAAGAATGTAACGACATTTGGTTGTGCGATAAGGGATGGTTTGGATATGAATTTAGCCAACATCCTGACAGACTCGTAACCCCACTCATCCGAAAAAACGGAACACTCGAAAAAAGCAATTGGGAAAATGCAATTGGTCTTGTTGCAGACATCCTCCAAGAAGTAAAAAAAACAAAAAAAGGGGCAGGACTTGGGGGGATTCCTCTGACTTTTGAAGAAAATTATCTTTTTCAAGCATTAATGAGAAAAGGCGTTGGGGTTTCTCATGTCGATTATCGCGTGGGATTACCGGTAATCTCATCAGAAGAAGAAGAGATTTCTCCTGGCATGGAATTGGCAATGCAAGATTGCGAAAAGATTGAATTTGCTTTGATTCTTGGTTTAGATATCACGGAAGAATTCCCCGTTATTTGGCTTCGCCTTCGACAAGCAATGCATCGAGGCGCTAAAATAATCTACGTCGGTTATTATACTCCTGAAATTGCTCCTTATCTCTACAAAATGTTTCTTCATTCCCCTGGTGAAGAATTACAAGTACTCTCGAAAGTCATCGAACAAATACAGCGAGAAGAAGGGGAACGTTTTGGAGCTATATTTGTAGGTCATCAATTATTGGCAAATTCGTTAAGACAATCCGTTTTGTCACAACTAAGACAATGGAAAAAAGGGTACCCTAATGTAAGTATTAACCTTATGGAAGGAAAAGGAAATAGCATGGGAGCCTGGATTGCAGGAATGCATCCAGAATATGAGCCGTATGGAATCAAAACAAAAGATCGGGGGTTTGATGCCAATCAGATATTCGATATCGCCTCAAAAGAACACTGGGATTTACTTTATGTTGTTGGATGCAACCCAGCTGTCACTGTACCGAAAAAAAAAAATGGGAAGCAATACGAAAAAATCTCCGTTGTTTGATTGTTCAAGATATTTTTTTAACAGAAACTGCGCAAGATGCGGATATCATTCTTCCAGCATTATGTTATATGGAAAAACAAGGAACATTTATCAATATTGCTCGACAATCCTTTTCTATTCATCCAGGAAAAATAATTCCTAAGTATCTCTTTAGCGATGGAGAAATTTTTAAAAAAATTGGAGAAAAAATAGGGGTTAGTTTACCAAATCCTCCAGATCTGACAATGCATTCTTATGTAGAAAAAGAAAAAATGGAGATCACTATACCGAAGAATCAGGAAAGTGCCGCGACCAAATTCATTTCCGTATTTTCAAAACCATTATTCAATCGAGCCGTTCGAATGAAACACAATAAGCATCTATCTCAGATGGCAACAATTCCCCCTGTTCGAATTCATCCTGAAGCTGCAGAAGAGTTAGGTATTTCTGATGGGAATATGGTTTCTATCAAAGGAGAAAAAGGATCGATGCTTTGTTCTCTTTCCTATGATTCTGGAATAGCAAAAAAAGTCATTGTGATTCCCCTCGGATTTCCACAAGACATTCCCGTACAAGAACTCCAGGCCTATGCAATGAATGGCCTTCCGGTCGAAGTCGAGAAAATATGACTGATTTAGTTTTGATGACATTGATAAAAGGAATCATACTCATCGTCATTCTCATGCTTATGGCTGCTTATATGACCTTTTTTGAAAGAGTTCTCTTAGCTCGTTTTCAACTTCGATTAGGTCCTCAGCGGGTAGGGCCATTCGGATTACTGCAGCCGATTGCCGATGGGATTAAATTGTTATGTAAAGAACGATTTCAACCAAAAAATGTTGACGTTTTTGTGTATTGGTTGGCTCCTGCCTTATCTATGTTTACGGCTCTTTTTGCCTTTGTTCTCATTCCTATTGGAGGAACAGTGACTATTGCCGGGCATTCCATTCATTTATATATCGCCGATGTCAATGCAGGGATTCTGTTGTTGTTGGCGTTTTCTTCCTTGGCTGTGTATGGAGTTGTGTTGGCAGGTTGGTCTTCAAATGATCGGTATTCTTTGTTAGGAGGATTGCGAGGTACTGCGCAAATGATTAGTTATGAAATTCCGATGACTCTATCTTTATTAACAGTGATTGTTTCTAGCGGTACGTTGAGCCTTACTGAAATCGTTTCATTGCAACGAAATCACTGGTTCATTTGGACAAACCCCATCAGTTTTCTCATTTATTTCATCACTGCTTTTGCCGAAACAAATCGTTCTCCTTTTGATTTGCCCGAAGCGGAGCAAGAACTGACTGGCGGTTACCATACAGAATATGGAGGACTTAAATTTGCATTATTTTTCCTTGGAGAATACATCAATATTCTTGCAGTTTCAGCGATTGCAGTGACCCTATTTCTTGGAGGATGGCTTGGTCCTTGGGATTTGCCAGTCGTATGGTTTGTTGTGAAGTTATCTGTGTTCTTTTTTCTCTTTGTATGGGTTCGAGCGACAATGGCCCGTTTTCGGTACAATCAACTCCTGGCATTCAGTTGGAAAATTTTGCTTCCTATTGCTGTGATTAATTTTTTAGTAACAACATTTTTTATGATCGTTTTTGGATAACTTCGCATGATAAAAAAATGGAAATTGGTTTTACGTCGAATTTGGGCAGTATTCAGCGGCCTTTGGGTTGTTTTTACCTATTTATTTAAAAAACCTGTTACGGTGAAATATCCAGAAGAAAAACCACTCATTCCCCAAAGATTTCGAGGGCGTCATTATTTAACCAAATGGGAAGATGGTCTTGAGCGTTGTGTGGGGTGCGAGCTTTGCGCCATTGTCTGCCCGTCTCAAGCCATTTATGTAAAAGCTGCTGAAAACGAACCGGAACATCCTCATTCGCATGGAGAACGTTATGCTGAAGATTTTCAAATTAATATGCTCCGCTGCATATTTTGTGGATATTGTGAAGAAGCTTGTCCAACCGGAGCTATCGTATTGGGAAATCAATTCGAACTTTCTTCTACAACCAGAAGTGAACTGATTTATACTAAAGAAAGGCTTACGGAACAACAACCCGGGGATTCTGGAAGAGATCCGAAGAGAGAAATTTAATGGAATTTCCAACTTTTCTGCATTCGATCATAGGATCGCTTCTCATTCTCTCTTCTCTTATTATGATCATTGCGAAAAAACCGATGTATTCGTGTCTAGCTTTCTTATTTACTCTCATTCTTTTAGCTTCCCTATTTATTGCGCTTTCTGCCGAATTCATTGGTATTATGCAGATTCTTGTCTATGCAGGAACCATATTAGTGATTTTTGTCTTTGTAGTTGTCTTATTTCAAGATGCGTACCAACAAATTGAAAAATATGAATCACAAAGTCAACCTATATTGCTATGGGGCGCAGTAAGCTTATTGCTTCTCGCACTCTTTTTTTCCGCCATGAGGTGGGGAATTCTTCCCCTCACACCAATAGATTCTCCAGCAGGGTTTGGAACCGCACAGAATCTAGGCAAGGCCCTTTATGTGGAAGGGTTCTTTCCTTTTGAAGCTGTCGTTTTACTATTTTTGGTGGCGATTGTGGGAACTTTATATATTGCGAAAAAGGATATCTAATGAATATTGAATTTTTCATTTATCTCAGCATGGCTCTTTTCGCAATTGGAATTATGGGAGTCATTGCTAAACGAAATGCGTTAATCCTTTTTTTATCGATTGAATTGTTGTTAAATAGTGCGAATATTCTCTTTATCGCTTTTGCTCGACTATGGGGGAATTCGTTAGGGCACATTTGGGTGTTTTTTGTATTTATTGTAGCAGCTGCAGAAGCAGCTGTTGGACTCGCGATTATTCTAAGTGTATTCCGCTCAAAAAAGCT
>JABDGJ010000026.1:7293-13306 GCA_013286075.1 Chlamydiota bacterium | reverse complement strand
TAAAATCAGTGAATTATCTGCATTGATTTAAAACAAAAAGACATATACACTCTTCTCTTTTTTACTTTCATTTTTCCAACACTTGTAAAAATTATTATACTATTTATTCATGGAGTCTACGATGAAATATGTCAGTTATCTCTTTCTTTTTTTAGTTGTCTTTCTTGTTGGAGTCATTCCTTCCATTCATGCACAAGTGGGACAAGAAACAGGTTTTAATCGCGTATTAAATACGCGCGATGACCAAGCAGTTCGCGAATTTGTGCAATCGAAAGAAAATATTGATGTAAAAGAGAAATCGAGAAATTTGGAAATCAGTGGGGATGTCCGTTTTGAATGGCGTTCGATTCAAGAAAAAAGTGTTGTGTTATTTACAGATTGTTCAAGTGGTGGGGGTAATCTCCCCGATGATTGTTCGAGTGATTTTCATCAAAACTATCGAGCATTGCGAGGAGGTGAGCATATAGATATGAGAGGACTGCCCATTTCTACGAATGATTTTGATGTCGAATTCAATTTAAAAGTGAAATATTCATTTAAACGGGCATGGGCAGTGGCTCATTTGCAATTTGACAACCCTGCTGGAATCCGTGGTAGAAATGACTGTGAGGGTACTTTTACCGTTTTTAATAGAGAAGGGAGTAGTGTAGAGGAATATATTCCGAGAGATTCTCGTCGCGCTTTAAAGGGAAGTGGTGAAGGAATGTTTATCACTTTGAAACGGGCCTACATGGGCTATAATGTATTAGGCGACGGTAAGCAGCGTATTGATATTGAATTGGGTCGTCGTAAACTAGACGATGTTTTTGATTCCGAAATTCAGTTTACAAATCGCTTTGATGGGATTTTATTCAAATATGCTACTTCTGTGGAGAAAATTGCCGACTTTTATTGGAATACAGCCGCGTTTGTAATCGATGAACGGGTCAACCATTTTGGATATGTAACCGAACTCGGTTTATTGGATCTCTATAAGACTGGTTTTGATGTGAAATACTCTTTTATTAATTGGAAGAAAAATGGGAAGAATCGGTGTTTTATTCGAAATCCTTTAGGAACCGATTTTATGAACTCGCAGATTACATTGGCTTATACTTTTTCTCCAACCATCAACGGTAAAAATGATATTCCAGTGGAATTCTATGGTGGATTTTTAGTAAACCATGCAGCAAAAAAGACAAGATTTACGAAGGGAATGAGAAAAAATTTGGGATGGTATGGAGGAGTCTATATTGGAAATGTCGATAAGGAAGGCGATTGGTCTATCGATATTGAATATGTTGGAGTACAGGCGCAAGCGGTTCCAGAAAATGATGTAGGGAGTATTGGACGAGGAAATATCTATGACGAGAATCTATTAGATATTCTCAGAGGATCTTGCTATGGCCATTCTAGTCGATCTCTATACAGTTGTCCTTCTTCTTACGAAATTGGCTATCTTCCTCGCAGAGGAAACACAAACTTTGTTGGATGGAAATTTGAGTTTCTTTATGCATTGACAGATAACTTATCTATCGATGTCGCCTACGAATTTTCAGTAGAAGAAGATGCAAGAATTGGTGGACCGCACCGTTATCGAGACTTTGAAATCGAAGCGATCTACGCTTTCTAAATTTAAAAACCTGAGTTTTGGGTTTATTTACTTTTGAACAGAGAAACCCAAAACTCAGGTTAAGAACCTGTCTTCACAATCATGATCAGGATACTTTGTTGCTCAATTTTGTTATAAACTTGTGAAAAATTTTAGCCATATTGATTAACTCCGTTACGCATTGAACTTAATCTCGATCATGATCAAGATCGAGATTAAGATCATTTGCGTAAGGTGATATGGCTAAAAGTGTAGCTGGTTTTTCGCGAGTTTGTAGCGAAATTCAGCACACAAATCATCCGATCGAGATGTGAAGACAGATTCTAAAGCTAACGCTTGTGATAAGTCGGATCATACCCTATTCCAGAACGCTTGTGGTAAGTCGGATCATATCCTATTCCAGCGGGACCATAAGGATGCTCTTCCTCGTAGGCTTCTGGTTGTGTTTTTCCTTTATAGTACGCATGTCGATCGTAGCGCCAGTTTTGCTTGTAATCCCAATCACCCCTTCGATAGGCTCTGCTATCAATATCTTCATCTCTCTCGTCTATAATCTGTGGGCCGTTATTTGGATAAGAAGGGGAATAATTTCTATTTTCACTACATAAAGAAGAAATGCTTCTCAGGGAAGAGATCACTATAATGAAAGAAATCCAATGCCAATAGCTTTTCATAACCTCCTCCATTTTATATCTGTAAATTTATATATATGTCATTTTAGAAATAATTTGCGATATATGAAATCTTTAATACAATATTGTTATAACTTCCGTTTTGGGTTTTTGCATGTTGACGATTTTGAGTTTGTTTGGACGCTCTCCTTTTGCTCCGCTTCAATCACATATGGAAAAAGTGGCCAAATGTGTATACTCCCTTCCAAAGTTATTTGAATCGGTTGATTCTCAAGATGAAAAGCTCCTCGAAAGCCAAGCAAGAGAAATTTCTCTTTTTGAGCATGAGGCGGATGTGATTAAGAATGATATTCGAAATCATCTCCCAAAAAGTATCTTCTTACCAATTGATCGGGGAAATCTCTTAGAAATTTTATCGATTCAAGATAGTATTGCAGATAAAGCAGAAGATGTTGCGGTGTTATTAACATTGACCTCTTTACAATTATTGCCTCTATTTAAAGAAGAATTTCTCCTTTTTCTGCAAAAAAACATAGAAACTTTTACTGAGGCAAAATTAATTATTCAAGAAATTCATGAATTGGTGGAATCCTCTTTTGGTGGGATTGAAGCAGAAAAAGTTCGATCGATGGTAGATACGGTGGCCTTTCGAGAACATGAAGCTGACCTTTTACAAAGAAAATTACTTAAAAAACTCTTTCAAGCAACTGATCAATTAACTTATTTAAATTTCTATCATTGGCAAAAGTTGTTTGAAAATATATCATCAATTTCTAATCTCTCAGAAAATTTGGCCTATCGCATAAGAATGACGTTAGAAATTAAGTAAGAAATGGATACGACTTTACTTGTAGTAGTCCTGTGCACCGGTTTTTACATGGCTTGGAACATTGGAGCAAACGATGTTGCCAACGCGATGGGAACTTCCGTTGGCTCAGGAGCTCTTACTTTAAAAAGAGCCGTCATTTTAGCTGCCATTCTAGAATTTTCAGGAGCGTTCTTTTTTGGCTCCCATGTTTCTAATACGGTGCAGCATGGAATCATCAATGCCGATATTTTTGTGAATGAGCCAAGAATATTGGTCTATGGGATGCTTGCTGCTTTAGCATCGGCTGGAATGTGGTTGCAAATTGCTTCCTATTTTGGTTGGCCTGTTTCCACTACTCACTCTATCGTAGGAGCTATTGTTGGATTCGGAGCTATTGTAGGAGGATTAGAAGCGGTCTATTGGAATCAAGTAGCTTTTATTGTCAGCAGCTGGATCCTTTCTCCTATATTAGGGGGAATTCTTGGGTATTACATGTTCACTGCTATTCGAAAAAAAATTTTTTATGCTGATCGCCCGGTCCAAGCTACACAGCAGTATGCTCCTTTTCTCGTTTTCTTTGTTGTGTCCATTTTGAGCGCGATTGTAGTATTTGAAGGCTTTCGAAATGTCCTGATCGATTTCACTGTTTTTCAAAAATGGATTATGACGCTTGCGATCGGGATAGCAAGTGCCGGTATCTGCTATCTTTTCACCAAACGGATTCCTCTGAGAAAGAAAAAATCCACTTCTTTGATTAAAGAAGATCATCTTGCTCATGCCGAACATCTCAAGGTCGAAAAAATTTTCGGTTATTTGCAAATTATGAGCGCCTCCATGATGGCCTTTGCTCATGGAGCTAATGATGTCGCCAATGCCATTGGTCCGTTGTCTGCGGCAATTGCTATTCTAACAACGGGAATTTTTGCTGTTGAAGCACAAGTTCCTACGTGGGCATTGGCTTTAGGGGGAGTTGGCATTGTCATCGGATTGGCAACTTGGGGATGGCGAGTCATTGAAACAATAGGAAAAAAAATTACTGAACTAACTCCTACTCGGGGGTTTGCGGCAGAATTTGGCGCAGCGACTACGATTGTCCTAGCTTCCCAATTTGGAATGCCGATCTCTACGACACACACTCTTGTAGGCGCTGTATTAGGTGTCGGTTTTGCTCGAGGACTCGAAGCTGTCAATTTGACCACTACGCGAGATATCTTAATCTCTTGGGTAGTGACAGTTCCGATAGGGGCATTACTTGCGATTGTGATGTTTTACATTATCCTCGCTATTTTCGGCTGATTCTTTAAAAACTAAGACAATGGATTATGCAAGAGGTCTAATTTTGTAATCTATTTAGGATTAATTGCGCTTCTGCTTCTTCAATGATGACAAACTTGCCCAGAGTGGGTTCATAGCAGTAGACGTCTGCTTTGCCAATATCAAACCACCAGCCGTGAATCTGTATGTCTCCACGAGAAAGTCGCTCGTTGATAAAGGGGTATTGGGAGATATGTTCTAGTTGTTGTAATACATTAATTTGGGATAGTTGATTGTGTTTGGATAGATTGGTATCTAGGCTAAATCCTTCATTCATTTTTTGTAATGATGTTTCTCCTATCTTGAGCCAAGAATGCATATGGGGGTAGGTGATTGTATTGATTCCTTCTGTAAGGGCAATCATTGCTCCACATTCGGAATGTCCGCAGACAATGATATTAGAGACTTGAAGCGATAATACGGAAAATTCGAGAACGGCTTGTACACTCGCTTCCTCGGAAGTGGAAGGAGGGACTAAATTCCCCATATTTCGCAGGACAAAGAGATCACCAGGATCAGTCGATGCAAATACGTTTGGTGCAACACGACTATCCGAGCAGGCGATAAATAAAGCATCTGGTTTTTGTCCTAAAGCTAGTTTTGCAAACAGAGCTCGCCTTTCATCGGTTAAACTTTTTCTAAAATCGACAATTCCTTGGATTAATTTTTTCATAATTAGACCTCTTTCGAAATTCGCTTTGATTGGAAAAATGAGTTATTTTTGTGCAGATTTTCTGATAAATTTTGAGAGCATATTTCTATATGGTCAAAAAATTGATCAGAAAATCGGCCAAAAAGAGCTATTTTAACAGTCGAATGGCATTTCGAAAGGGGGCTATTCTTCATTTGGTGAAAGAAGCTCTTGCGTGTCGACTAAAGACCATTGTTTCAATAAGAATCGATACGTCCCATTCTTTTTTACTTCTTCAAACCCTTCATTAAAACGATGGATCAGTTCTTCTCCTTTTTGATTTTTGAGTGCAACTAACCGCACCCCCTCTGAAGTTAAAGGGAGTGTTGCAATTTTGAGTTCATTTTTATAAAAAGTCGTTGCGTAGACATAAGCCGGAATGACCGGGAAAATGGCGCCATCAATTTTATGTTCTCTAAGGTCGGATAAGGCGGATAAAATATCGTTGTATTCTTTGAGTTGGATCGTCGGATCTTCCTCTAGATGTAATAGGTGTGGAGTGAGGGAAGAGATACCGATGATTTTTCTGCTATATTCGTTCCATCCTTCGAGAGGAGCTGTTAATGGAATGATTAAAACAGGTCCTGTTAAAAAATAGGGTTCTGAAAAAACAAAAGTGGTTTCATTTGCATAATTAGGTTCAAGAGTAGTCAAAATTCCATCCAATTTCCCTTCTTCTAATTCGTTCATAAGATGTTGATAGATAGAGACGTGTATGATGATTTCTTGCTGTTTTGCTATCGCGGCCAATAGTTCATTATTGAAAGCGGCAAAATTCCGTTCATTGGCTTTTAGCTGAAGATGTTCCCAGCGGGGTGGTTGCCCAATTCGAAAATTTTCATCGGAAGAGCGATGGTTACAGCTTTTGCTAAAAAGAAGAATAATAACAACCAATAATGAAGAAAAAAACCAATATCTCTTATGTCGATGCGAAAAAATTTTTCGAAATAGACGAGAAATAAACATATCAATAGTCT
>JABDGJ010000026.1:0-7283 GCA_013286075.1 Chlamydiota bacterium | reverse complement strand
CCATTGCACAAAAATCAAACTCCTATATAAAAAACAAAATTCTCAATCCTAATACTATTTTAATCCCTGATTTTTATAAAATATTTTCTTTTAAAATATCCCTATGCTAGTTTCGGTTTATATATAACTTTTGAAGAAGGTAGGCATGGGAGCAGATCTTCGCGTCATGCAGCAAAGCGGTCTTCTTCGATCTTTGAGAGACCGCTCTTCCACAATGAAAAAGGTGGCAAGCATTATTCTTTGCGGAGGGGAAGGGACTCGTTTGCATCCTCTTACTCTTTCTTTGTGTAAACCCGCAATCCATTTTGGAGGAAAATATCGGTTGATCGATATTCCTCTTTCTAATTCTATTTATGCAAACTGTTACAAAACCTACCTCATTACCCAATTTTTGTCCTCTTCTTTACATAGACATATCTTTGAAACATATCATTTTTTGGGTAGAGAGCAAAGCGGAATCGAAATTTTAACAGCGGAGCAAAAGCATTCACAGGCCGCTTGGTTTAAAGGGACAGCCGATGCCGTGCGTCAAAACATGGATTATTTGCTTTCAAATCCGGTAGATTACTTTCTTATTTTGTCGGGAGATCAGTTATATAACATTGATTTTGGAGAAATGTTATCTTTTGCACAAGTTACGAATGCCGATGTAATAATCGCTTCTTTGCCTGTCACTTCTTCTGATGCCCATCGAATGGGAATATTACAAGTGAATCCTCATTATGAAATTGTCAATTTTTGTGAAAAACCGAAAGTAAAAAGGGTGTTAGATGAATTGCGAACATCAGACGAAATCTTAGAAAAAGAAGGATTCAATCCTCAGAATGGGAAAAATTATTTAGGGTCAATGGGAATTTATTTGTTTAAGCGAAAAGCTCTTATAGATATTTTGCAACAAGATGGCCGAGAGGATTTTGGAAAACATCTCATTCCTACATTGGTAGCGGAAAGAAAAGCAAAAGCTTATTTGTATAAAGGATATTGGGAAGATATTGGGACGATCGATACATTTTACCAAGCAAATATGGGCTTATTACAACCGACGCCTTCTTTTAGTTTTTACAATGAATCCCGTCCTGTTTTCAGTTCTCGGTTAGATCTTCCCCCTGCCACGATTTCCCAAACATGGTGCAAAGATGTTCTTTTGTGTGAAGGAGGAATAATTGATGGAAGTGAAATTACTCATTCGATCATTGGACCGCGGAGTGTCGTTCGAAAAGGAACGGTCATTCGCGATTCTTATATCATGGGAAATGATTATTACCGCTCTCCCATCAAAGATCATTTTTCTATGCCAGAAGAGCCCTTTATTGGAGAAAATTGCGAGATTTCTCAAGCAATCATTGATAAAAATGTAATAATTGGAAATGGAGTGAAGCTTATCAATCAACAAAAGTTGACAAATTATGATGGGCAACACATATTCATTCGCAATGGGATTATCCTTGTTACTCGAGGAGCCAACCTCCCAGATGGATTCATTCTCTAATGAAAATTTGGGCTATTGCGGATCTTCACCTGTCATTTGGCGTTCCAAATAAAAAAATGGATGTCTTTGGGACCCAGTGGATAAACCACGGCGATACCATTGCAAAGAATTGGTCTCAAATAGTAGGGCAAGAAGATCTTGTGTTAATTCCAGGAGATATTTCGTGGGCTCTTACAATTGATGAAGCACGCCCTGACTTGGAATGGATCGAAAAACTTCCTGGAACAAAAATCATGATTAAGGGAAACCATGATTTATGGTGGAATTCCTTATCAAAAGTAAAGAAGATTCTTCCCCCTTCTTGTCACGTAATTCAAAACAATAGTTGGACTAAAAATGGGGTGAGTATTGCGGGAACTCGTCTGTGGGATATTCCAGGACTGAGTTTTAAAGAATATATCGCGATACAAGATGTTGCTGCTTTGGCAAAAGAGGGAGAGCGAATCGAGGAAGAGGAGACGAGAAAAATTTACCAAAGGGAGTTAGGGCGATTAGAGACGAGCCTTAAGGAGTTAGATCCTAACGCAACAACAAAGATTGCTATGACTCACTATCCCCCTATTGGACCTGATTTCAAAGAGACCGAAGTTTCTCTATTATTCGAAAAATATGGGGTGAATATTTCTGTTTTTGGCCACTTGCACAACATAAAGCCAAATGTAGAGCTGTTTGGCACGCACCACGGAATTCATTATTCTCTTGTGGCATGCGATTATCTCCACCGCTTTTCCCCCCTCCTCGTGTCAGAGGGTGTTTTGTAATTCGAATCAAGGCTATTTTATAATTACAAAACACCCTCTCAGGCTAACGAACAGGGCAGGCTCCGTTCGCGCAGCTATCAAGGATTGCATCATCGCGGATGTCGATTCCTGAATAATCGATAGAACGCAATGAATTGGCATAGGCTTCATAGGTTTCTTTAGTGACCACTTCTTGTGGAAGATAGGCGTATCCAAGATCTTCTGCATTTTTGGTGGGATCATTTCGATATAAGAAAGATACTCCTACATAGCAATCCCAATTTTCTAATAACCAATCGATAATGGCAGGAATTTCAGAGATTTCGTAGGAAATTGTATTTGAAACATTTTGCTCGCACCAGGTCGTTTGTAGTAGGGCATACCAATCTAATTGAGTGACAGCAGAGTCAGTATTTGCTTCTACCACTTCTATCGTCCCATTTTTTCGAGTGACAGATGTTCTGGTAAAAGGAATATTCTCGTATTTTACTGGGAATTTAACGAGAACAGATTCAGGCTCGTATGGTTTTTCTATGACAGAATAACCAGCAGATTGGAATTTGGCGACCAAGGGATCATGCTTGGAATAGGTAATATTATTAAAAGTATAGCGACCTAATGGTAAATGAATTCCTTCTGGAACTTCTCCCCAAGCTTCGGTTCCCATGATTTTGCTTACGGTTCCACTGGGTTTAATACAAGTGACATTCTTTGGGAGAGGAGCATTTAACTCATTTGCCATGCTATATGCAGCACTGACTGTAATATTTCTCATCCGTTTATAGTCATAAGCAGTCAAATCTGGCCGGGATCGAACCCCGGTTAAACCCACTCCACACAAATGTAAAAATTGATTGTTTAGATGCCACGCTTCTTGCAAGATTTCGTCTCGAAGGTTGACCATGGTTTGCCGATAGTTCATCCTCCCTGCGAGATATAAAGCTCTTTCCAGCCCTACCTTGTCCCCTTTAAAAGCCAATACGTTGACTTCTGTTAAATTGCAAAAACTTTTGTTTCCAAGCAAAATTTCAACGCAAGGGTTGCATCCTTTAAACCACGGAGCTCTTCTTTCTGCTTCTCCCCCGTTAATAAAACCGGGTTCTGAACCACCTGACTCTACCATGAGGTGGAAAATTTTTTCCAATTCTTGTCTTGTTGGCTTTGTCCGAAATAACAAGCTATTATTGGATTGTTGTCGGTGAGCATTCCCTTTAAGCCACCATTCTTTTTTTGCAATGGCAAACTCTTCCCATTCAGGTTGTCCATACTCAAATAGAGCGATTTGTGCGGATCGTCTACTTGATAAAATGGTACCCAGCCAGTTCACAATGTCGAGAATATCCATTCGGGTTAACAATTGATCAGCTCTGTCTGAGAGAATTTTTGCAATGGCTTTGAATGCTTTTGCTATTTGCTCATCGCCGGATGAAATCCAGCCATATCCTTTCAAGCGAGTTCCGGCGGGGCGAATTTCAGAGAAATCTAAAACTAATTTCGAAGCGGGAAATTTTCCAGCAACTAATTTTCCAATCGCTTTTGCCCAAGCAATAGCGGAATCTCCTACTTTGATTGTCCATACTTCCGATTCAGGATCAAACGTTTCAAGATTGTGTTGGACGCCCCCTTTTTCGGTGCGATTAGAGCGGATTACCTCAATGGCTTGCAAAGGGCGTCGAAAGCCGTTTAAAGTGCCCGTAATGGGTCGAAAACCAACACCACAACCTTGTAAAAGCAACCAAAGAACGTCTACCATATCATAGACAGTTTCTACGTGAGTATAAGAACAATTGAACATGCTCGACTCACGAGTGCGACTTAATTCGGTTCCTCCAAGCCACAAAGTTCTACCAGCAGGTGCCATATAACGACCTAAGATCAATAAACGCAACTCTTCCAGCTCATCTTCTTGGTTTTCATTGAGAAATCGACCCAAAGCTCGCTCCCATAACCACCGTTGATGGGAAATAACTCGATCAACAACCTGTTCCCAACTTTCTAGCTGATTGTCTCCTTCTCTAACGGGACGATGATAGGTTCGCAAAGCAGTTGCCATCGCTCGAGCTGTTGGCTTATTAATCTTGATTGTCATGCCTTTTTTCCTTTCTTAGACTTCTTTCGAAATTTCACATTTGCATGCTAGAATGATTTTGGTATAATTCGCAAAACTACAACAGGTTATACTAGTTTGTTTTTTTAACGCTATGTGTGTGATCAGATGGCTTTTGTATCTATGTTTTGTTCATTAAAGTCAAGAACAACGAGATCCTATTGCCAATAAGGAGGAAAGGTGAGGGCACCATCGGCATTGTTGACGTTGATAATTTCTATTTCGTGAATTCCGAACCCTTTCATATATCCTAATACGAGAAGAGGATTAGTAACGGCAACTTCCGCTAATGCTCCTCCTGGTAGTTCGGAGTCATTTTTGCCGCTCATATTGAATATTGCTTTTTCTAAGGCAATGGAGTCTCCATTGGTAAGAGGGCGAATCCCATAATTAAATAAACTTCCTACTGCTAAAATTTTGGTATTAGGATTGAGAATTTTGTTTTTTATATAGGAGTTTGTTTTTTGTGCAATGGTAGAGGCCAGCGAGATTGCTTTGTGCATCTCATTAGGAGACATGGGATTTGGAGTTTGAAAGAATTGACTGTTTTGATTTTTAATTTCTTGAATGACTTGGTTTTTAAAAGGAATCGAAGCTGTTTTTCCTTTTTCAATAATATAAGTGCCCATTTCGGACAATGTAGTCAGCTGCATACTTCCGCCACCAATGTCCCACGTAACGATCTCTTTTGGTTCTGCTGAAGTAGTGGCAATAGCCCCTCTAAAAGCCAAAATTCCCTCTTCATCTTGATTGATGATTTTCACTTCTATTCCTGTTTCCTGAAAAATCTTTTTCGTAAATGATTCGGCATTTTGCGCTTTGCGAAATGCGGCTGTTGCTACCGCTACTACCTTTTTGACTTGATAATCTTCTGTAATTTTTTTGATTGTTTGTAAGGATTCTAATCCTTGCGCCATGACCTCATCGTCAAATATGTCATTCGATGATTGTTCTAAATGTTTCTGATAAGGAACCGGAATAGATTTTTCAAACAATGACGAAACTATTTTTTCTGTTTTTGTATTTATTTTTGCAATTTTTAGATTTGTTGCTCCTGAACCAATATCAATCGCTGCACGTAATTCGGTAGATGATTCTTGAGAAAGAAGTACTTTTGTTAATGGGAATAATAAAATTACCCCTAACATAATAAATAGTGTAAATCGATGTTTCATTAAAAAACCTTAAATAAAAATTTAATTAACTAGTTAATTATACCATTTTTAACTAAAAATAGCAAGTAAAAAACAAATAATTAAAACAACTAATTTAAAATAGAATTAATATAAAAAACAAAATTATAAACGAGAGGGGGTAGGAGGGTAGATGTGTGAGAATAATTTACATGGATTCGACCTTAGGCAAAAAACTATTAACGGAGAGGTGCGGAGTCGGGGAGACGCGGAGAGAGGATAGAGGGTTTTTCTCCGCGTCTCTCCGTCTCCTGCGCCTCTCCGTTTCAATCATTGCTCTTTTGTCCGAGGATTCACACTCATCTACCATCTTACCAACAGGAGGGAGATGGACAGCGGGAAGGAGAAATAAGGTACACCTAAGAGGGTATTCAAAATCTTGTGTTTTTCTTTAAATCATCTTCTTTGTAATGTATTACCCAAGTGATCTACCGCTAAAAAAAGCTGATGATTATCTTTATTTTTTCTAAAAGAGGTCTATTTCTAAAATGAAAACACAATTTTTTACTGGAATTTCTACTCATAAAGATAGTTATGAAGCGGGTGTGGAAGTAGCTACCCAAGTTGTGGGGGGCATAAATTCTCCTGCTACAGGTTTACTGATTTTATTTTGCTCTCCACAATATGATTACCCTAGCTTAATTCGGGGAATCCATACTATTTTGCCTTCTTCAATCTCCTTAATTGGTTGTACGGCAGCAGGGCAATTTACCGAAAAATCAATAAATAAAGAGGGTGTAGCATGTGCATTCATCACATCCGATGATCACCAGTTTTTTTGTGGGTTGGGAACAAAATTGCGCGATTATCCCTTGCAAACAATCAAACATGCAACGACCACATTTCCTCAACAGATTGAAAACGACCTTCACCAATCAGCCATCTTACTTATCGATGGACTTGCCGGAAAAGGAGAAGAGGCAGTCTTAGCAGCATCAAGTGTATTGGGACCACATATTGTTTTTATGGGCGGGGCAGCGGCAGATCACTTGGATTTTAAAAAAACAAGTGTATTTTGCAATGAAAAAGTCTCTACAGATGCTGTAAGCATTTGCTTAATTGCTTCTAAAAAACCCATTGTCATTTCAGTGCACCATGGCCATCATCCGATTTCAGACGCATTGCTTATTACTAAAGCCAGTGAAAATATTTTGTACGAATTGGATGGAAAACCTGCTTTAAGTGTATGGAAGAATGTGTTGCGCGATCGTTTAAAACAACAAAACATTGATATCGATGCTTTATCTATCGAAGAATTGTCGAAAATTCTTCTAAAATATGAGGCCGGTTTAATGACAGGAAATGAATATAAAATTCGATTTCCTTCGTCTTGCAATGCAGATGGATCTCTTAATTTTACCTGTTCGATGATGGAAGGCTCTGTAATCAAAATCATGAGCAGTGAAAAAGAAGACCAAATTATATCTTCTAGACGAGCCGCAGAAATTGCCCTTTCAGCTGTTCCAAAAGGTACGAAAATTGCTGGAGCAATCATTTTTGATTGTGCTTGCCGAGCGATGATTCTCAAAGATGAATTTTCAAAAGCAATTGAAGCAAGTCGGGAGGTATTAGGGAAAATTCCTTTTATTGGATGTGAAACGTATGGAGAAATTGCAATGAATGCTGGGCAGCTCAGTGGTTTTCATAATACCTCGACTGCTATTATGTTGCTTCCAGCGTAAGAGGTACGAAATTGTTCATGAATCAATCAAGTATTTCTATTCAAGAGTTCATTGATAGTTATAAAGAAAGCC